>NZ_DBNHEF010000049.1:0-123105 GCF_057138825.1 Candidatus Defluviilinea gracilis | reverse complement strand
CATGTCAAACCCGGGTAAGGTTCTTCGTGTAGCATCGAATTAAACCACACGCTCCGCTGCTTGTGCGGGCCCCCGTCAATTCCTTTGAGTTTTAACCTTGCGGCCGTAGTCCCCAGGCGGTGAACTTATCGCGTTGGCTTCGGCACCGGCGGCTTTTACCCCGCCGACACCCAGTTCACATCGTTTACGGCTAGGACTACCGGGGTTTCTAATCCCGTTCGCTCCCCTAGCTTTCGTGTATGAGCGTCAGGTGCAGTCCAGGAGGCCGCTTTCGCCACTGGTGTTCCTCCCGATCTCTACGCATTTCACCACTACACCGGGAATTCCATCTTCCTCTTCTGCTCTCAAGTCCGGTAGTATTGAACGACCTCTCCCAGTTGAGCCGGGAGATTTCACGCCCAACTTACCGAACCGCCTGCATGCGCTTTACGCCCAGTGAATCCGGATAACGCTTGCCTCCTACGTTTTACCGCGGCTGCTGGCACGTAGTTAGCCGAGACTTATTCCTGGGATACTGTCCTTTCTCATCTCCCAGAAAAGCACTTTACGATCCGAAGACCTTCATCGTGCACGCGGCGTTGCTGCATCAGGCTTTCGCCCATTGTGCAATATTCCCTACTGCTGCCACCCGTAGGTGTATGGACCGTGTTTCAGTTCCATTGTGGGGGGCCACCCTCTCAGGTCCCCTACCCGTCGTAGCCTTGGTGAGCCGTTACCTCACCAACTAGCTGATGGGACGCAGGTCCCTCCCAAAGCGAATTGCTCCTTTAGTCAACGATTTCTAAACTCGCAGACCACATGCGGCATTAGCAATCCTTTCGGACTGTTATTCCACACTTTGGGGTAGGTCACCCACGCGTTACTCACCCGTTCGCCACTAGGATACTCCTCGTATTGCTACAAAAAGCACCTCGTTCGACTTGCATGTATTAGGCACGCCGCCAGCGTTCATCCTGAGCCAGGATCAAACTCTCCGCAAAAAATTTTTTCACTCTTGCGAGTGTTAGTTTACGGTTTTTTTTACTGGATCGACAGAGTTGTTGCTTCCTATCACTATTCAGTTGTCAAGGTGCTGTTCGGCCTGTCAAATCATCGACAGACGAAAAACCGATGTTCGCTTTCAACATCGGCTCGTCAGACTGCAAAACCAACAGGCTTGTGTCTCTGACTGGAGACTGCTTGCTCAATTTTCAATGATCTGTCAGGGGGACGAGATCCATCAACGTACTGCGAACGCTGATTATATGCTTTTCGTTGACTTTGTCAATAGTCGTCAGACAAATTAACCTTAAAAAATTGCCCTTTCATTCCAATCTCGAACATGGGATTCGATCAACTCCACCGCCCGACTCGCGCCATCCTCGCCTCGCATCTTTCGACGGGCGGCTTGGGCGCGCTCACCTGCGGCTGGACTCGAAGCCTCGGCGATCGCCCGCGTCAATCGTTCAACCGTGAGATTCTTTATAAGAATAGGTTTTGGTCCAGCGCCGATCGCATGAACACGTCTTCCCCAAAACGGCTGATCGCCAGTGAACGGCACAACAATATTTGGAATCCCCGCGCGCAACCCGGCAGAAGTTGTCCCTGCCCCACCATGGTGAACGACCATCTTACAACGCGGCAACAACCAATCATGCGGAGCGGATTCGAGATACAGCAAATCTTTTGACGAAGATTGATTCACGCCTCCCCATCCCGAAAGGATAATTCCGCGATGATTGGTTTGCTTCAATGAATCACGAACGATCTCATCAATTCGTCTCGCATCACGATTGACCATACTCCCAAACGAAACGCAAATGGGTTTTTCTCCTGATTCCAAAAAGGATTGCAACTCATGTGGTGGTTGATAGGATGAATCAACAAAGTCGAAATAGAAGTATCCCGTCACGTGGACATTTACCTTCCACTCTGCCGAAGGGGGTAAAACGCTGGGGCTCCACGCGCACAGGATCAAGGTTGGAGGGCGAAGCGGATCATCGTCAAACGGGAAATAAAGTTTCCGCTTGGGCAATCCTGCGCGGCGGCGGACTTGTTCATATCCAAATGTGGCAGTCCATTTTGAAATTCGACTGGAAGCATAGTGTGAAAAATAATTCAACGCGCGGAGTTTCAGATCGGGCATGGCGGCGTTGGGATAATCGCCCGTTGGCGTGAACATCGGAAAAGTTTGGATGTGAACGTCGGGGATATTTTTTTCGCGGGCAATGGTGTGCGCACCGACCGCGTGCGCAAACGTGTGGATGATGAGGTCCGCATCGCGGCAGGCTTCATCGGTTTGACGCGCAACATCGGCGCCGATGGCTACGGCATGATCCATCATCTCGCGCATTTGTTTGAACGGATTGAAACCGACATTGTTCAAGCGGCGACTCAAATCTTCGGGGTCGCCTGCCAAAGGGACGAACGAAATGCCGTATCCCTCAATAAGGTTTTTGAAGCGATTCGGCGCGGCAAGTTTGACTGAATGCCCGCGAGCCATCAAGCCGAGCGAAAGCGGAAGAAACGGTTGGACGTCGCCGCGCGAGCCGTAGGTGAGGATGGTGATGTTCATTTATCGTTTTGGTTGATCGTTCTTTCTTTCCAATTTCGCGCGTGTGACTCGATCAATTCTACCGCGCGCATCACACCGTCTTCTTTATAAATGGACTGCCCAAGCGTATGTGCGCGTTGACGAATGTTATCGCCACTCGCTTCGCTGATGGCTTGAGTCAATCGTTCAACAGAAAGGCGCTTTACCAAAATTGGTTTAGGCGCCGCGCCTACCGAGTGGACTCTCCGCGCCCAAAACGGTTGATCGGTCATGAACGGGACGACAACTTGCGGGATGCCCGCTCGAAGACCGGCGGCAACTGTCCCTGCGCCGCCGTGATGGATGAGCATTTTACAGCGCGGCAAAAGCCAATCATGCGGAGCGGATTCGATGTAGAGCAGATCATTGGAGGAATTCTTACGAGCGCCTCCCCATCCCGACAAGATGATCCCACGTTGACCTGTCTTCGTCAGAGCTTCACGAACGATACGGTCAATCTTTTCCGCATCACGATTAACCATGCTCCCAAACGAAACGCAAACGGGAGGTTCGCCCGCATCAAGAAAGTTTTGCAATTCAGTTGACGGTTGAATCGATTCGGCTTTTTCAAAGAAGAAATATCCCGTCACGTGGACGTTCGCCGACCATTCTTTTGAAGGTGGGATAAGGCTGGGGCTCCACGCGCACAGCATCAAGGTCGGAGGGCGAAGCGATGTCCTGAGTTTATCGAAGGGCGATGTTTTGTCAAAGGGGAAATAAAGTTTCCGTTTGGGGAGTCCCGCGCGGCGGCTGATGTGTCGAAATCCAAAACGCGACAACCACCACATTATTTTTATCCCCGCGACGTGCGTGAAATAATTCAACGCGCGGAGTTTCAGATCGGGCAACACAACGCTCGGATAATCGCCCGTTGGCGCGAACATCGGAAAGGTTTGCACGTGGACATCGGGGATATTCATCTCTCGCGCGCGGGTGTGACCGTCAACCATGTGCGAAAAAGCGTGGATGATGAGGTCGGCATCTTTGCACGCCTCGGCGCTTTGCTGGAACACGTCCGCGCCGACTTCGAGCGCGTGCGCATACCCCTCGCGCAACATTTTGAAAATATTGTTGCGGGCATCGTTGATGCGCAGGATCGCGGCGCCGGGATCACCCGGCAAAGGGACGAATTCTATGCCATACCCTTCGACCAAATCCTCGAAGCGACTCGGCGCGGCAAGTTTGACAGAATGTCCCCGTAAAATTAATTTTATAGACAGTGGAAGAAACGGCTGAACATCGCCGCGCGAACCGTAGGTGAGGATGACGATCTTCATGCGAATATTTTACCTTGCGGAAAATGCTATACTCAAAAAGTTCTTGGCGCAGTTGCACTGTCGCATGAACAGATCGCATCAAGGAGACATTATGGCAAAGATTGGCATCCTGCATCCTGGCGAGATGGGAGTTTCCATCGCCGCGTCCGCCGTCAACAACGGACATGAAGTTCGTTGGGTTTCAGAAAACCGCAGTGATAAGACTCGCCGCCGCGCGGAAAAATATAATTTGATTGAAGTTGAATCAATGAAACGGCTTTGCGACTCCGTCGAGATCATCTTCAGCGTCTGCCCTCCACATGCGGCTGAGGATGTTGCGAAGTCGGTGATTGACTGCGGTTTCAAGGGATATTATCTCGACGCCAATGCGATTTCGCCGCAGCGGGCAAAGAGAATTGGAGAATTATTATCCGCCAACAACATCCAATTCATTGACGGAGGTATCATCGGCGGACCTGCCTGGACACCGAAAGAGACCGTTCTTTATTTGTCGGGCAAAGACGCAAAGGTTATCGCCGATTGCTTTTCAAACGGACCGCTCGAAACGAGAATCATCGGTGATGAAATCGGTAAGGCGTCCGCGCTCAAGATGTGTTACGCGGCTTACTCGAAAGGGACAACCGCCCTGCTCAGCGCAATTCTCGCAACCGCCGAGTCGCTCGGTGTGCGCGATGAACTTTACAAACAATGGGATATGGACGACTCCAATTTTTCAGAGCAGGCAAATCGGAGAGCGACGCGCGTCACGGCAAAGGCATGGAGGTTCGAAGGCGAGATGCGCGAGATCGCGTCAACTTTTGAAGAGGCGGGCTTGCCCAGCGGATTCCACAAAGCGGCGGCGGAGGTTTATCGTCGCATCGCGGGATTCAAAGATGCGGCTGAATCTCCAAAGTTGGAAGAGGCGTTAGAAGCATTGCTCAAGTAGCGGGAATAACCAACATGAATCAACACCTTCGCCAAAAATGAGATGAAAAAGAAATACTTTAGCGTTTACGCAGTTGAACCTGTTGCGCCGTAGTTGCACTGCGGCGGCGGCAGTACAACTGCCCGCCAACTGCGTAAGTCCTGTACTTGAAAACCGATGATACCGAAGCAGGCATTCGCACCCCGATCTACCAAGTACCCTGCTCAACCGTGAATTTGTTTCACCAATCAACGTCGTGGCTATTTTGAAAACCAATCTTTTCAGCCAGAAGCAGGCGCATGTGATTTTGTTCGGCGCCGATTCGATAGATCTGGACGAAGATGAAGAAGCGGGTGATAATTCCATTGCGCGTTTTTTATCAAAGAATCTGTTTGGTACAATCCCCCGCATGTTTCGCCGCGCCGATCGCTTCATATATTACCTATTCATCACTCTCGCGCTCGCCTCCTGTTCCCCCTCGGCGATCACGCCCTACCCCACGTACGATCCCTTCGCGCCGGTGACCGGGCAGGCATTCACGCCCGCGCCGCCTCAACCCGGCGAAATCATCCAACCCACAAAAACACCCTCGGGACCCACGCCCACGCGCGCGCCAATTTCAGTGACGATCCCCACGCGCAACCCAAACTCCTCATTCACCGCGCCAACACCCGACGCGCCGCACCCGCTCCCGCCGCCGCGCGAATTTGTCGATCAATACACCGTTCAAGCCGGAGACTCCCTAGGGAGTATTTCTCAAACGTACGGCATCACGCTCGAGGCGTTGATGCAGGCAAACGGGTTGAATGAAGCGTCGGTGTTATCCGTCGGTCAGGCGATCAACATCCCCCCGGTCGTCACGGACCCGATCCCCGGTTCAAAGTTCAAATTGATTCCCGACTCGGAGTTGATCTACGGACCCGCCTCTATTGCGTTCGACCTCGACACCTACCTCAAAAGCAAAGGCGGCTACCTGGGCAATTACGTGCAGGATGTGAACGGCGCCTACCTGAGCGGCTCGCAGATCATCCTGCGCGTCGCGCAAAATTACTCCGTCAACCCGCGCTTGCTCGTTGCCATCCTCGAATATCGAAGCGGATGGGTCACCAACCCCGTGCCGGCGAATGTGGATTATCCGATGGGCTACTACGACGATTATTACGCGGGTTTGTATCGTCAAGCCGCGTGGGCGGCGGATAATTTAAATCGCGGCTATTATTCATGGCGCGTCAACGCCCTCGGCACATTGCCCCTCAACGATGGGACCTACGCGCCCATGGATCCCACCATCAACGCGGGCACCGCCGCCGTTCAATATTTTTTCTCGCTCTTCAACGACCGAGCCACATGGGATTTCGATGTGAGCCAACTCGGTTTTTATCAGACCTACAATGCGCTCTTCGGCTTTCCCTTCGACTACGATATCGCTTCGCATCTCCCAGTGAATTTGACTCAGCCTCCCATGCAACTTCCCTTTACCCCCGGCGCGACCTGGTCCTTCACCGGCGGTCCCCACGGCGGGTGGGATAACGGCTCAGCCTGGGGCGCGTTAGACTTTGCCCCACCGGGCGAAGCCGCAGGATGCGCGCAAAGCGAGGCGTGGGTTGTGGCGGTTGCGGATGGATACATCGTCCGCTCGAACGATGGCGCCGTCGTTCAGGACTTGGATAACGACGGTTACGAACAAACCGGCTGGACCGTTTTATACATGCACATTGAAACCCGCGACCGGGTTCAACCCGGCGCATACGTCTACGCCGGAGAGGTCATCGGGCATCCCTCTTGCGAAGGCGGCATCTCGAACGCGACCCATCTTCACCTCGCGCGCAGATACAACGGCGAATGGATTCCCGCCGATGGGAATCTTCCGTTCACCCTGGATGGATGGGTCTCCAGCGGCGATGGCATTTTATATAACGGCTGGCTCACACGCGGGTCTACCGTCTTGCAAGCGGAAGAGGGGATATTCGAAGGCGTCAATCAAATTTCGAGATAACATCCGCATACCGCGGCCTTGTGGCGCAACAGGTTACCTTGAACTGCTTGAAGGTATAATCCCCATTGTGAAACGCGCGTTTATCATTCTGACCCTTACAACCGTTATACTTTCGTCATGCCGGGGAAATTCCTCCTCGCTATGGGGACAATACCAAACCCCTACTCCTAGTGGCGGACCGGCTGTCGATCAAGCGCCGGTCTTCGAAGCCCTGCCCACGCCAACCACGGCTCCGACGACTCCGCCTCCCCCGTTGACCGCAACACCGACCTCATTATTAAGTTCGTTCGTCACACAGCCGGCGGCGAGTTCCACGCCGACGAATTTTTTAACTCCCACACAACCCGGGGCGACGATTCTGTATTACTCTCAAGACGGCGATTGGCTCCCCGCTGTGGCGCGCAGATATAAGGTGGAAGCGAACGAGATCACCTCCCCGAAGATCCTTCCCGCAGAGGGAATCCTCGACACCGGCACTCTGCTCATCATCCCAGACCGCCGAGATAAAGCGGCGCAATACACATCGCATGCGCAACTCATCCCCGACAGTGAAATTATTTTTTCCATCAGCGCGCTAGACTTCGACGTTGCCCAGTACACGCGGAACGCCGGCGGATATTTATCCACGTACCGCGAATATCTCGGCTCGACCGGTTGGATGACCGGCGCCGCCGCCCTCGAACGCTCGGCGCTGGAAAATTCGATCAACCCGCGCCTCCTGCTTGCCATTCTCGATTATGAGGCGCAATGGGTGCGCGGCGCGCCTTCCGATGACTTTCACAAAACCTATCCTCTCGGCTACGAAAATTTTCGCAACAAAGGCATGTTTCTGCAATTTGGCTGGGCGATCAATCAACTTTCCACAGGCTACTACGGCTGGCGGAACGGGAAACTGACCCAGATCACTTTCGAAGACGGAACCCGGTATCAACTCGATCCGTCTTTGAACGCCGGCACAGTTGCCATCATGTACTACTTTTCGAAACAACACAGTCTCAACGAATGGTTGAGGATCATAGACCCGAACAGCGGCTTCGCGTTATTCTACGCCAATATGTTTGGCGACCCGTGGTCGCGCGCAGATGGCGCAGGACCGATCTACCCGCCCAGCCTCGCGCAACCGGAGATGACCCTGCCTTTTGAAATGAACACCGAGTGGGCATACACCGGCGGACCGCACAGCGCATGGGGCGATGAGGGCGCGCTGGCGGCTGTCGACTTCGCCCCCTCTACCGCCAAGAGCGGGTGCGCGGTATCCGACTCGTGGGTGCTGGCGATGGCGCCCGGCTTGGTGGTGCGCTCGGGGAACGGCATCGTGGTCATCGACCTCGACGGCGACGGGCACGAACAAACCGGCTGGAACATCATGTACTTGCACGTGGCAAACAAGGGACGGGTGACGTTGGGCACATGGGTGGACCAAAACGACCACATCGGTCACCCCTCGTGTGAAGGCGGCATCTCGACCGGCACGCACACTCACGTGGCAAGGAAGTACAACGGCGAATGGATCATTGCGGACGGCGGCATCCCCTGGGTGCTAAGCGGCTGGACAGTGATCGCCGGCGATAAAGCCTACCTCGGCAAACTCGTCAACGGCAATCGCGTCGTCACAGCAGATGTATACGGTCAATCGAAATCGCTCATTGTTCGTGAAGACGATGATAATTAAGAACATTTTTAAACACAAAGGCGACGTGTTGAGCTTGCCGAAACAACACAACGGTCACAAAGAAAATCTGCGGGAAAATATCTTGCTCATCATTCGTCCAACCTTAGAGTACTTTGTGACCTTCGTGTTTAAAGCAGGTTTAATTCTCGCAATCTTTATCACTTCCTGCGCGCCGCGCGAACCGAATACCGCCATCCAAAACATCATCACCCCGCTTGCGCCGACGCTCATTCCCGCGCCGACCTCCGGCAGACCGCAATATCAACCCGGCGAACTGGTGGAGTACATCGCCCAAAACGGAGACAACCTGCCCGCGTTGGCGAAGCGCTTCAACACCTCGGTGGATGAAATCTTCAAAGCGAATCCGATCATCCCGCGCGACGCGACCACCATGCCCGTCGGCTTGCCGATGAAGATTCCGATCTATTATCTTCCGCTATGGGGCACCGAATTTCAAAGCATCCCCGATCACGCCTTCGTGAACGGACCCGCGCAGATCGGTTTCAACGCCAGCGCGTTCGTATCGTCTACCAACGGCTGGCTCAAAGAATATCGCGCGTATGCGGGCGGAAGAAACCGCACCGGCGCCGAACTGGTAGAGTATGTCGCCGTCAACTATAGCCTCAGCCCGCGCCTACTGCTTGCCCTGCTCGAATATCAAAGCGGCGCGCTCACCCAACCCGAACCGCCCAAAGAAAAATACCTGCTTGGTTTTCGCCGCGCGTTTTACGACTCGCCGTATCTGCAACTCGTCATTGCCGCCAATATTCTGAACAACGGATATTACGGCTGGCGCAGCGGCAACCTGACCGAGTTCGAACTCACCGACCGATCCTTAACCCGACCCGACCCATGGCAGAATGCGGGATCGGTGGCGCTTCAATATTATTTTTCACGCTTGCGCTCCGGGGATGAATACCACGCTTCGATCGGACGGGACGGGCTGGCTCGCACCTATTCGGCTTTTTTCGGCAACCCCTGGCTCGATTCCCCCATCGTCATCCCCGGCAGTCTTCGCCAACCGGAGTTGCGCTTCCCGTTTCTGCCCGGTCATGTGTGGGCATACACCAGCGGACCGCACACCGGCTGGGGCGCCGGTCAACCCTACGCCGCCCTCGATTTCGCGCCCGCATCAGACACCTCCGGCTGTTACACCGTGGCGCGTGATTTGTACGCAACAGCCATGGCAGACGGACTCATCGTCCGCGCGGATGTGGATGGCGTGATCCTGGACCTCGACAAAGACGGCGATGAACGCACCGGCTGGGCTTTGTATTACCTGCACACCGCCACCGATTCGCGCGTGACCGTAGGGACAGAGGTAAAAGCCGGCGACCCGATCGGTTATCCCTCCTGCGAAGGCGGCTCGTCCACAGGGACTCACATCCACGTGGCGCGCAAATACAACGGCGAATGGATTCTCGCAGACGGGACGCTCGCCTTCGACCTCGAAGGCTGGGTGGCGGACGGCGAGGAACGCGATGGCACGCTTACGCGAGGAGCGCAAGTAATCACCGCCTGCGAATGTTCCGACTTTGGAACGCGCGTGGAATCTGAGGCGCGTTGATTTGATTCGCTCAGATTACGCAGTAAAGATCGTAACGCGCGATTTTGCTCTTTTCTAAATTAATCGAGCAATAAACTAAACCACTGAGACACAGAGAAGAGCAATAAAAAAAAACTCCGTGACTCAGTGTCTCCGTGGTTCAAAAGAAAGCAGAAGGATTGCTCGGTTTAATTGTTGATCTGCAATATCTCGCGTTTAGGCTGTTCTTGCGCAAGAGCGACATGAATGTCGCATTACGAGAATCAAATCGACTTCAACTGCGCAACATCAGTTATTCAGTCAAACCCTGCCACACGCCCTGATGCGTCAATCGTTTATTTCCATCCTCTTCATCTTCATAAATTTCATACATCAAGTCCATCGGGATGACTTGCTCGAGCATCGCGCTGGCGGGACAGTATTTCGTGGCGGCAAGTTCGATACAGCGCAAGACAGCATCCTCGCTTACCTGTTTGCCGGTGACGACAAATGTGATGCTGGCGCGGGTAAACACTTTCGGAAAATCAGGCGAGCGCGGACCGTCAAACTTCACTTCAAACCCAGTCACCTGTTGGCGTTTCTTCTGCAACACGGAGATAACATCCATCGCCTGGCAACCGATCAGCCCTAATGCAATCAACTCCATCGGGCGGACTCCACTGTCACTGCCGCCGAGGGTTGATTCGGCGTCCATGCGAATCGGGAAGCCTGAAGGACCCACGCCGATAAATTTCATTCCATCTTGCCAGTTGACTGATGCTTTCATTGTGTTCTCCGATAATTTGTAGCGCGAGATACTATCTCGCGCTACGTTAGTTCTCTAGGATGATCGGCGCAACGTATTTCTCGAGCGCGCGTTTTTCGATGCCCCCCATCCACTGTAAACGGACTGTTCCACTGCGATCGATCACATACGATGATGGAAGCCCAAGCGTTTTGAATGCCTGTTCCGTTGCGATGTACGTTGGGTCGAGCCAGATTGGGAAGGTCAATTTGAAATCTTTTGCGAATTGAGTCACATCTTCGGTCGGGTCGCCGTCATTGACCGCGATGATGGTGAAGCCGTCTTGTTCGTATTTTTTATAAAACGCTTGAAGCGCGGGCATTTCTTCTTTGCATGGCTCGCACCATGTTGCCCACAAGTTGACCAGCACAACCTGCCCGCGATAGTCTGCAAGGGAATGGGAAACGCCGTCGAGGTCGGTGAGGGTCAATTCGGGAGCGGGATAGTTCGCCGCGGCCGGGACAACCGTAAGGTCGGCGCGAGGCGGGAGGTTGCGATAGAGATAAAAAGCGGAGGCGGTGATGAGGGCAACTCCCAACCCAATCAGCAAGAATGGGATGGCTTTTTGGAAGTCACGCGCGGGTTGAATCTCGTTCATGGTTTTGGCAAGTATACCCGTCGATTCGAGCCGGGGGCAAATTCAGGAAGAATGTCATGCAAAATATGATGTTTGCCACTGGATGGGTTTTATCCGCCTTGATTAACATGTTTAGATGGGTTTTGACGTTCATCACCTGCCGATCTTCGACGCCTTGAGTCGGGAACATTTCAGCGCATTAGAGCCGCTCCTGGAAACTATTTCTTGCCCCGCCGGGGATTTCGTCATTGAGCAGGATACGCCCGCCGAATATTTGTATATCGTGCTGAGCGGCACAGTTCAGATCTCCTTTAAACCCTATGATGGAATGCCCATCACGATCTCTCACGTAGAATCTGGAGGGTTGTTCGGCTGGTCGGCTGTGATCGGAAGCGGGAAATATACCTCGTCTGTGATTGCCATTGAACCTTTAGAGGCGGCGCGAATACGCGGGAGCGATCTGCGGAAATTGACAAAGAGGAATCCCGAGGCCGGGCGCGAAATCATGAATAGCCTTGCCGAGGCTATTTCAACGCGCTGGAAGGATGCGCGCGAGCAAGTGAAATTGATTCTTGAAAATGGGATGAAATAAAGCGCCGGGGCAGAGCGACTCTGCCCCGGCGCATTGTTATGCCGGTTTCCTGAAAAACTTCAACACGAAATATCCGCCGAGGAGGATGAGGACGGCGGGCCAGAGATATTCCATCCAGCCGACCACGTCTGCGCTGAGGAACGCGCCGAAGATCAGCAGGGCAATGCCGGGGAAGAACGCCCAACTGCGACCGCTTCCGCCGGGGAGGATGGCGACGAGGAGGAACGTGATGCCAAGCCCGAGGAAGAGGAAGCCGCCGTTGTCCATGCCGGTGAGTTCATCGAGCGCGGAGATCGCGCCGAGCGTGAGCAGAACGCCGGCAGGGATGATCGCCCACCAGCGACTCGTATCGGTGGCATAGACCCAGATGAAAGCAAGGCTGATGCCCGCGAAGAACACAAGCCCATCGAAGGCTTCGAGCGAGTCAGGTAAAAACGACGACGCGGCAAGCCCGATCAAGGTGAACGCGGGGAACGCCGCCCACCAATTATTGTTGCGATCTTTGATGAGTAGGTAGAGGAAGAACACTCCCACCAAGCCCCAAATCGCTCCCCAAAAAATTCCGCTGACGTTCGAAATGATGTTCAGGTTCTCGAGAAAGATCAACACGCCGCCGAACACCATCAAGAGTCCGATCCATAAACGAGGGTCGTATTTTTTCATTTGATTCTCCATTTTAAAACACCATGTCATGCTGAGCCCCGAAGGGGCGAAGCATCTCAGTCACAACAACGGAGACTCTTCGCTATCGCTCAGAGTGACATGCCGTAATTATTTAACCGTCACCGAACCAAGCCCGCCTTCGAAATTGATCTCGGCGCGGTTGACTGCCGAATCAAAATCGGGGGATTGATAAAAACCCGAATCGATTTTGGGGAAGCGGTTCGTGTCCACGTTCATCGAGTTCATGCCGCCATCAAAGCGGACGCGCGCCGCGACGCCGTCGGGGACGCGAATGTCGAACGAAGCCGCGCCAGCCTCCACGTCGAGAAGAGAAACGCCGCGCGCGGGCATGGTCAACTTCACGCCGCTGGCTCCCGTCGAGATTTCGATGCGCGTCGCAAGCACGTCCTTCAGATCAACATCGAGACCGCTCGCGCCCGCGTTGATCTCCAATGTGACGGGGACTTCTTGCGTGATCTGATAACGCCAGACGCCGGACGAGGGCCCGATGAAGGGGATCATCGAAGGTCCCGCTCCAATCTCGACGTTCAGCCTGTCTCCGTCCATGCGGCTTTCGGTGTTCATCCCAACCGCCGACGAGCCGACGATGGCTTTGCCAGTTGGCGCGCCGCCGCTGATCTGAATCTGTCCCGCGCCGTGCGAGAATTCGTAGCGCACGCTTTTCGCGGATTGCAGTGCAAACGAAAACGTGTCATCGTCGCTGATGTCTGGCTTCCAGAACACGTTGAGGATGATCCAGCCGCCGACGAGGATCAGCGCGAGCGGAAAGATAAAACTGAAGACGTTCGTGATGATGCCCCGCGCTTGCAGAAAAAACAAAACGCCGAGCAAAATGATGAACGATCCCCAGAATAAATTACCCCGTCTCATGATGACCTCCGCCCCGCCAAAAGCCGCGCGCGAGGACGAACAGCCCTAACAAGATGAGCAGGATCGCCACGCCATATTCGCCGAGAAATTTCAGGTCGCCGAGGAATGTGCCGAAGACGAGGAACAGCACCGCGCTGAACGCGATGGTGCGAAGCCCACTGCTTACGTTGCGCCGCGTGTTTTCTCCGAGTATGCCGGCAAGGATGGAGCCAACGCCGACGAAGCCGGGGATGAGAGTCCACATATACGACCATGACGAATAATCGTCAACGCGCTCTTGATACAACAGGATTCCGCCGATACCCGCGACGATGGAGGCGGGAACCGCCATGCCGGGCGCGCCGGTGAGCAAGCCAATGACAAGGATCAAAACGCCCGCCGCGATGGTCCACATGGCGCCGGTCATATTTTCGGTGAAGGCTTGCAGTGAAGGGACTTGTTTCGTCGCCACCAGCCATCCGCCGACCGCGATGAGCAGGATGCCGAGAAATAGGTTGGAACGGTTTTTCATGGTTTCATTCTCCTCTTGTTTAGTAAACACTCTGAGTTGATTTACGTTGTTGTGTTGTGGAAGTTTCATCCTTTTCGGCTCGAACATCGGAGCGCGGACTTTTAGTCCGCTTAACAATTAAACCGAGCAATACGCCAATTACCCACAGACCCCGAAGGCGATGTGTTGACGGTTCGTCTTTCGCTCACCGTGTCAAAACGGGTCAAATGATTATAGATCTTGGAAGATCAACGTTTTCAATCCCGAAGGGGTGTCAGAGGTTGAAAATTATGTCATCCCTTCGGGATTTGGGAACCGGGTTGCAAAATTCTAGAATCCTTTCATCCCTTCGGGATTGTATCTGCCTGTTGGGGATGCAGTGCAACTGCGAGCGAACATACGGGAAGTTATTAATGTACCGACTCTTAGGCATTGAGCAAGTCATCGGGGGCGGACTTAAGTCCGCGCTCCTGCCAACTTCGGCAACGCCAACCATTTCCCCTTTTGTTTGGGGTGTTCAGATTCGACGATGATCTTTTTCTGAACAAGTCCCGCGATTGCGCGCGCGAGCAATTCTTTTTTCCAGCCGAAGAGTTTTGCCGCGTCGGGTTCGGTCGCCGCGCCGACGGATTCGAAATAGAGTTCGAGCAGTTTCGCGCGCGCCACGTTTTCGCCGATTTTTCGCGCTTGCTCAGGCAATGATGGGAAATGACGCGGGACGATCTCGTAGATGTGCGAATATTTCCACGCGCCCGCTTGCGCCACACCGACGGGGAGAATCTTGAAGTCGGCTTGTAAAACTTCCAACGCTTTGTTGAACTCAGAATCTTTTGCGTTCGACAGTTTCGCGGCTTTGCGAAGGTCGAGCGTGTTCAGCGAACCTTCGTTCAGCAACGTTTCGTACACCTGCTTTGCGGACTGAGTCAACCTCCCCTCTTCGTAGGCGAGCAGATAATCTTCGTCGGGCGAGCCATAATTTTCAGAGAGCGCGTAAAAATACGGCGCGATCTCGAGCGAGATCATCGTCGCTTTTTTGCGGAGAATTTTTCCGTAATACCAAATCTTTTTATCGAGCGCGTTGTCTTTCCATCCCCACGTGATGTGACCGGGATCATCATGCGCATCAGCGACGGGACGATTGCCTGCAACGGCTGTCCACAGCGAGGGCAGGTCAATGCCTTTGATGGGCCAGAAGTAGACGAAGCCACGCGCGTCCACGAACTTCAAGGCTGAGGCGGGCGAGGCAAGCCTCCGCTGGGGAGGCAGGTTGAACGTCCGCGTACGATGCGTTTGTAATTTTTTCAAGTCAATGGTGGGCATGATGTCCTGTAAAAACCTGACAGGTTTCCGATGAGACTCGATCCATCATGGTGCTTCGGCGGACAGACGTCACGACAGGAGCGCGCGCGATAAAACCTGTCAGGTTTGGATTCTTCGTGGATTATAATCCTCGACATGCGCGTCCTATTTATTTTTCTCGATGGGATCGGATTGGGCGAGGACAATCCCGAAACGAATCCGTTGGCGCGGGCGAAGATGCCGAACTTGAACGCGCTGTTGGGCGGACGTTCGCTCGTGAGAGATTCCGCGCCGTTCGACGGGGAACACGCTTCGCTAATCGCAATTGACGCTGGTGTGGGCGTGGACGGTTTGCCGCAGTCTGCGACGGGGCAGGCGATGTTGTTGACCGGGAAAAATATTTCGGCTGAACTCGGTTATCACTACGGACCGAAACCGAATCCCGAAGTGGCGGCGTATTTGGACGGCGAGACGTTGTTCTCGAAATGCGTCGCCGCAGGGAAGCGAACCGCATTGCTCAACGCGTATCCGCCGCGCTATTTTCAGGGAATCGATTCGGGCAAGCGGTTGTACTCGTCCATTCCGCTGGCAGTGACGAACGCCGGGCTGGAGTTGTTCACGTATGAAGATCTAGTCGCGGGGCGCGCGCTCTCAGCCGATTTCACCGGCGAAGGCTGGCGGACGATGCTCGGCTTCCCCGACGCGCCGGTGATGAATCCGCGCGAAGCGGGACGAAGGTTGATCTCGCTGGCAATGGACTATGATTTTTCGTTCTTCGAATATTGGGCAAGCGATTATGCGGGGCATAAGCAACAGATGGAAACGGCGGTGGGGTTGATGGAGGTGTTTGATGGAGTGGTTGGGGGGATGGTGGAGGGGTTGGAGGTCGAAGGTCAAAGGTCGGAGGTTGAGGAAAGAGGAAAGAAGAAAGTGGAAAGTGGGAGGTGGGAGGAGGGGGAGTTGTTGGTGTTGGTGACTTCGGATCATGGAAACATGGAGGATGTGTCCACGCGCAAGCACACGGATGCGGATGTGCCGTTGATCGTGCTCGGGAGCAAGTCCGCGCGGGAGGAGTTCACGCGCGGGATGACGGATTTGACCCACGTCGCGCCCGCGATTTGGAGGATGGTGACTACAGCTTGAACAAGGGATAGACCAGTGAATAGAATCTGCTTGTCGGTAAAAGATTAACTGGTTACAGTAAAAATATAATCATGACCTCAAGTCAAATTTTGAGCAAACGTCAAACAGAGGTGCTAACACTTGTCCTGGCGGGGAAGAGTAACAAGCAAGTCGCGTCCATGCTGGGCATTACAGAACGCACGGTTGAATTTCACCTGAAGAACATCTACGAAAAATTCCAGGTTACTTCAAAAGTTGAGTTGATTTTGAAACTGGGGGAAGCCACAGGAGTGACTCAAAATGAAATGCTACGGGTATCCACAGTTGCGAAACCAGGAATAAGTATAGATAATCAAGATGGTGAAAGCCTGTTTACAATCCGACTCAAAACTCTTCTGGACAAGGAGTTAAAGATGAGAACCATGCGTATGACTCTTATCACGTTGGGGATTATCCTTGCATGTGTTGTATCCTCATGGGTGTACACATTTACACAGTTGAACATTGCGCGCTCCAAAGGCGTGTACGAATCTGCCGAACAGGGAATGCGAGCCCTCATGGACATAGGATACTCCGCCGACCGACAGGTAAAAATCCTGTATGCGGGCACGAATTCATTCAATGGACGCAGGACTCACGTTTGGTATGTGATCGCCGAAGTACACGCGTCCGCTCGCGCGGATGGGTCCAGCCTTTCTGACGAAGGCTGTGACGCGCCTGGATCCTTCTTCCTGCAAACAAAAGACGGTTGGGTGCACGTCCCCGAAGGAGCGTTTCCGGGATTTATGGGGTTCTGGATGGATGTATTCGATATGGCGGGACCCGGACAGCCTGAACCCTCCACGCCTCGAGCGCCCGATCAGCCCGAACATTTCTGCGGGGCTACATGGTACAAGTGAGATTGGGTCAATTTTTTTACACAAACCTCATAAACACCTGATTGGCGAGCAGGCAGGCGCGTTTCGTAATGCGTAGGGTTTCTCCCTCACCCCTAGCCCCTCTCCCGCTGGGAGAGGGGGATTCACACCATTCAATTAATCCCAACTTCAACAACTCGTCAATTTCTTTTCCATAGACCTCACGCAGGGATGTTCCGAAGCGATCCGCAAATTCGGATTCGGAGATGCCTTCTTGAGTCAGGCGTAGACCGGTCATCATGAATTCGGACATGTCGTCTTGGAGGGTTTGTTTGTGGTGATTCACCGTTACCGGGGAGAGTGGAAAAGCAGTGATCAGTGAACGGTGATCAGTGTTCAGCCGTTCGATGTAGGTTTTGATACGCAACACGTTGGAGTAGCGGTAGCCGTCCACGTATCCGTGCGCACCGGCGCCGAAGGCGAGGTAGGGGAGACTGCGCCAATACTGTAAGTTATGTTGACAAGCAAAAGAAGGAGTCAAAGGTTGAAAGTCGAAGGTCGAAGAGTCGACTTTCGACTTTCGACTTTCGACGTGTTTCCCCCAATTGGAAATTTCATAATTGACATAACCATTCTCTTCGAGAGTTTCACTCGCCCATTCGTACATTTCTGCGGCGAGATCGGGGTCGGGAAGCGGCATCAATCCTTTTGCGGACCAGCGTCCGAACGGCGTGCCGTGTTCGAGGGTCAACGCGTAGGCGGAGATGTGTTCGGGATGCAGGTCGAGAATCCGCTGGAGGGAGGTTTGCCACGTTTGCAGGGTCTGTTCGGGCAAGCCGTAGATGAGATCAAGATTCAAGTTACCGAATCCCGCTTTGCGCGCGGAGGTCACGGCTTGGATCACATCGAAGAAGTTGTGAGTCCGCTCCAACATGCGGAGTTCTTCCATGTTGGCAGATTGCACGCCGAAACTGATGCGGTTGATTCCGATAGAGCGCAATTCGAGCAAATTCGCAAACGAGCAAGTACCGGGATTCGCTTCGATGGTGATCTCCGCATCGTCGGTCAAGTTGAAGTTGGCGCGAATGCTGCGGAAAATTGAATCAAATTGACTTGGGGAAAGAAGCGAGGGAGTCCCGCCGCCGAAGAAAATTGTATGCACCTGCGCTTCGTCTGCCACTTCGTCTCGCTGTCGCTCGCTCAGTGTCCGCTCAGCGCGACGAGAGCCGACAAATTCAATCTCTTTACACAACGCATCCACGTAGGCGGGGATCAATGCTTCCTGTCCCGCATAGGTGTTGAAGTCGCAATAGGCACAGCGATGCGCGCAAAATGGGATGTGAAAATAGAGGCTGTACACGGGGAATGTTTTACCACAAGTGCAAGTAAAATAGACGCCATCCGCAGATCACACTTAAACCGCGAAGGGCGCGAAGAAAACCTTTGAAAACTTAGCGCTCTTCGCGCCTTCGCGGTAAAAATTGTTTTTTCAATCTGTCTACTCTGCAAAATCTGCGGATTATTTATGACAACGCCCAATACACCTATGCAAAACAACGACCAATTCGCAAAACTAATTCTCCTCACCGCGCTCCTCTTCGGCTTGATGATCCGACTCGCCGCGCCGATGAGCGCGAACGGTCCCGTCAACGACGGCGGACTCTTCTTCCAAATGACACGCGACCTACAAGCGAATCATTTTGCGTTGCCAGAGACGACAACCTATAATAATTCGGGCATCCCGTTTGTGTATCCGCCGCTGGGGTTTTATTTGGCGGGAATAATTCAATCCGCTCTAAAAATTTCATTGTTAGATATTTTCACCTATCTCCCCGCGATCCTATCCACGCTCGCCATCCTCGCGTTTTATTTTCTCGCGCTTCAATTCACACAAGACGCGCTTCACGCCTCCATCGCCGCGTTGTTCTATTCGATGATTCCCAAAAGTTTCGATTGGACGATCATGGGCGGAGGCGTCACGCGCGCGCCCGCGTTGGTCTTTTCGTTTCTCGCGCTCGCGTTCGCGTACAAATTGCTGAAAACAAAAGAGCCGCGCAACATCATCCCTCTTTCGATCAGCGCGTCTTTGCTCACGCTCACGCATCCAGAGATCACATTTCAGACCGCGTTCAGCGTGTTGATCCTCGCGCTCTTTTTCTTGCGCGACAAAAAAACTTTTTTGCATCTCCTCGCCACAGCCGCGCTCACGCTCGCGCTCACCTCGCCGTGGTGGCTCACTGTCCTCCATCGTCACGGCGTCGCGCCGTTTCAAGCCGCGCTCACGGCGCACCCAAAAGATTACGCCTCGTCGCTTCTGTACCTCGTTCAATTCAACCTGAGCGGCGAAGCGATCCTCGACATCGTTGCAGTTCTTGGTTTCATCGGTCTTCTGGCGGATTTCCGCCGCCGCGACTTTTTCCTCCCCGCGTGGATCGGACTCAGTTTTTTGAGCGACCCGCGCGCGGCGCCATTCGCTTCTTTGACTCCCCTCATCCTGCTCGCCGTGCGCGGACTTGATTCAACCCTCAACGGACTCGCCCTCCCCTCCCCCAACGAGAGTGTATTCGACTCGAATTTCTCGCGCCGCGTCCTGCTCGGGCTCTCGGCATATTTATTTCTCTCTGGCATGATCGCCTCGATGCAGATGGGAAATCAACTCCGACTCTTGCCCGAGGAGCGAGAAGCGTTCGCATGGATTCGCAACAACACGCCAGCCGACTCGCGCTTCCTCGTGCTGACCGGTGACGCGGCGTTGAGCGATCCGCTTTCAGAGTGGTTCCCCGCCCTCACCGAACGGACGAGTCTCGTCACCGCGCAAGGTCACGAGTGGACGCCTGAACTTCCACTGCTGGAAAGTTTACGCCAGTATACACACGCGCAGTCGTGTTTGAATCAAGATATAGATTGTCTTTCAACTTGGGATTTTGATTACCTCTACATCCGCCGCGAGCGACCCAACGCAGAGGGCGGATACGATTCGCAACCTTCGATCCTTGAACAAGCTTTGCGTGACTCAAATGAGTTTGTCGTTGTTTACGATTCCGATGCGTCAATTATTTTCGCGCGAGTGCTTCAAACTCTTCGGGTGAATGGCGCGGATGTCCGCGGCTTCGGGAGCGGAATCCATCAAGTCGTAGAAGCGGTCAACCAGTTTGCGCACGCCCGTCTCGCCGCCGAGGAGTTCGTAGAGAGAATGTTCGGAGTCAATCATAAGTAGTTATGGATGAACGACTTGCAAACCTAAATGCTTTTCATAACCATCGAAATCGCTATCGTTATGTATCAGTTGATGGTCGTTTTCGATGCAAAAGGTGGCAATCAAACTATCTATGGTTTTGCGAACAGTAATCCCTTTTTGGCGCAAGAACCGAAAGTTCCTCGCGCTCTGAACCGCTAACTCCGTTCCAACCATATCGGCTTGAATGAACTTGCCAAGCACACGGCGAACCTTCTCAAAATCAGACTCGCTCCGAAAGCCTTGCAAGATTTCAGCGAGAATCAAATCACCAACCAATATCGGGGTCCGATCTAGGTTTTCGTGGAGATAGTCGGTCTGTGGATTCTCAATTCCATTGAAATAATCCACCCAAACGCTGGTATCAACGAGAAGCATGGTCAGTTCGTTGAAACGCGCGATTGACGCTGTTCATCTAAATTGCCAACCCAAGCCATCTTGCCGCGCAAAGTGCGCACATCAGTTTGTTCACTCAACAAGATGAGCAACCGCAATGCTTCATGTACCACTTCGCGTTTGGTTTTGATGCCCGTTACTTTTTGGGCGCGTCCGATAAGCTTGTCATCTAACACAATGTTGGTTCGCATCGCATCCTCTTTCTCATGTGTATAATTTTCACATGTTGTGTGTATTATACACTGAAGCAATCCCCTACGAGGAAAATGTCTCCATCATAGTGTTGGGGATTGCTTCGCTCGCTAACGCTCGCTCGCAATGACAGTGACACATTTGGCTTTATAATCGCCTCATTCAGGAGAAACCCATGACCAAAGAAACAGAAGCCGTTATTTTATCCGCCGCGCGGACGCCGATTGGAAAATTTCAAGGTGTGCTGAGTTCCGTCCCTGCGACGCAACTTGGCGCGATCGCCGTGAGAGCCGCGGTGGAGCGGGCAGGCATCAACGCCGAAGAGATCGAAGAAGTTATCATGGGCAACGTAGTGCAGGCGGGCGAGGGACAGGCTCCCGCGCGTCAATCGGGAATTTTGAGCGGCATCCCCGCCACGGTCAGCGCGAGCACAATCAACAAAGTCTGCGGGTCGGGGTTGAAAGCCGCGATGATGGCGAGTCAGGCTGTTCGGGCGGGCGACGCGTCGCTCTTCGTCGCGGGCGGATTCGAATCGATGAGTCGCGCTCCGTTTCTCGTCGCGGGTCGTTCGGGCGAATTAAAATTTGGAGACCAGCCGCTCACCGACGTGCTGCTCAAAGACGGCTTGTGGGATCCGTTCGAAAATTGGAGCATGGGCAACGCGGCAGAATTTATTGCGGATGAATACGAGGTGACGCGCGAGGCGATGGACAACTTTGCGCTTCGCTCGCACGGGAAGGCTGTTGAGGCGCAAGCGGCAGGCCGATTCGCGCCTGAGATCGTCCCCGTCCGAATCGAATCGCGCAAAGGCGAAGTGATCGTGGATACGGACGAGGGTCCGCGCAAAGATTCGACTCTCGAGGCATTGTCCAAACTCAAGCCCGCCTTCAAAGCAAACGGAAAAGTGACTCCTGGAAATTCATCGCCCATGAACGACGGCGCGGCGGCAGTTGTGATCTCGTCGCGCGCTTACGCGGAAAAAAATAAATTAAAACCGATGGCGCGTGTGGTGGGCTATGCCCAAGCCGCAGTCGAACCGAAATATTTGTTCGCCGCGCCCGCTCATGCGATTCCGAAATTGTTGAAAAAAATTGACTGGAGGTTATCCGACGTGGATTTGATCGAACTCAACGAAGCCTTCGCCGCGCAAGTTCTCGCGGACGGGTACGCGCTGGCAGATCAAGGCTGGAATTGGGACAAGGTCAACGTCAACGGCGGCGCGATTGCGTTGGGGCATCCACTCGGCGCAAGCGGCGCGCGTGTGTTGACGACGTTGTTGTATGCTTTGAAAGATCGTGGGTTGAAGCGCGGCATTGCCTCTTTATGTTTAGGTGGAGGCGAGGCGGTCGCAATGGCGGTGGAGGTGGAGTGAGTGGTAAGTAGTAATTGGAGATTAGAGACTGGAGACTGAGGAACGGAGAATTAGAGGATTAGAGAATTGCGAGTGTACAGAAGTGTTGCAAACAAGTAAACACGGTGGTTGAGTAGTCCCGCGATGCTTGTCGCGGGATGTATCGAAACCACAGGTACGCATACTAAATTTTGTAACATAAAATATTTTGGTTACTGGTGGTCTCGACCGCTTGCGCTCGACCACCGAGGGATGAATGCAATGGATAAACAAGAACGCAACGAAAAGATCGAACTTTATGGCGATGGATATTCCATGCTCATGGAGACTCTCAAAGACATCCCGCGCGAGATGTGGAAGTTTAAGCCTGAGCCGAAGGAGTGGAGCGTGCATGAGGTGTTGGTGCATTTGGCAGATTCAGAATCAAACGCCGCGTTACGCGCTCGCAAGTTGATCGTCGAGCCAGGCGGCGCGTTCATGGGATACGATCAGGACAAGTGGGCAATCGAACTGGATTATCACGATCAAAGTTGGGAAGACGCGTTGGACGTTGTGAGACTCGTCCGCAAGACGACGTATGAATTGCTCAAGAAACAACCCGACGAAGTTTTTGAACACACAGGGAAACATCCACAATACGATGAGCCGTACACGTTCGAGAAGTGGCTGAATATTTATTCGGCGCATATTCCTGGACATATTGAGCAGATCAAGAACAATTACAAAATTTGGAGAGATAAAGTCGGATAGTCACATGGTCAGATGGTCGCATGGTCAAATCGTTGGATGGTCATTAACATCAGTCATGGAGGAAAAATGAAAATTGAAAAGTTTGAGGACATTCGGGCGTGGCAACAGGCGAGAGAATTGACAAATCAGGTTTATGACTTGACCGAGCAGGTCAGATTCTCAAAAGACTTTCGCTTACGAGACCAAATTCAGGGAGCCGCTGGTTCGATCATGCACAACATCGCGGAAGGTTTCGACGATGGGTCCGACATAGAATTCATCCGCTTTTTGAAATATGCCCGACGTTCTGCTAGCGAAGTTCAATCCGAAATCTATCTTGCGCTCGATCGTAAATACGTAAGTGCCGAAGACTTCCAACGGGTTCACGATATGGCAACAACAACGAAGAAATCCGTCAACGCTTTCATCGCATACTTACGAAAATCCAAACGCGGACCAACCGCATCGCAATAGGGCTACGAGACAATACGACCAGGAGACCACATGACTATTCGACGAATATTTGTAATCGGCGCAGGGACAATGGGCAACGGCATCGCGCAGGTCGCGGCGACATCGGGGTATCAAGTCACGTGCATGGACGTTCAACCCGCCGCGCTGGAGAAAGCCAAAGCCGCGATTGCCAAGTCCACGGCGAAACTGCTCGAAAAGGGAACAATTTCCGCTGAGGGCAAAGCCTCCGCCGACGCGATTCAATACGCGTCGAACATGGACACGATGAAAGACGCGGACTTTGTCATCGAAGCCGCGACGGAGAACCCCGAACTGAAATTCAAAATTTTCAAAGACATGGACGCCAACGCGCGCGAGGGTGTGATTCTGGCAAGCAACACATCGTCCATTTCGATCACCAAAATCGCCGCGCAGACGGAACGTCCCGACAGAGTGATCGGGATGCACTTCATGAATCCCGTGCCGTTGATGAAACTGGTGGAGGTCATCAAAGGTCTCGCCACCAGCGAAGAGACTCTCGCCACAACGCTGGAACTGTGCAAGGTCATGGGCAAGGAAGCGTGGGAAGCGAACGACGCGCCAGGCTTCATCTCAAATCGCATTTTGTGCCCGATGATCAACGAAGCGATCTTCGCCCTGCAAGAGGGAGTCGGCACGAAAGAAGCGATTGACGCGGTGATGAAACTCGGCATGAACCACCCGATGGGTCCGCTCACGCTGGCGGATTTGATCGGTCTCGACGTGGTGCTGTTCATCATGGAAGTCCTGCACCGCGACCTCGGCGAAGACAAATACCGCCCCGCGCCGTTGCTCCGCAAGATGGTGGATGCGGGGTATTTGGGAAGGAAATCGGGGAGAGGGTTTTATACGTACGAGTGATCAGTTATCAGTGATCAGTTAGCAGTTGGGTTGTGCTATACTTTTGACCATCAGCAAGAAGGTTTATTGGCTCTACCGTTATTAACGGGAAAGCCCAAAAACCTTAGCCACGGATTTCACAAATTCACACGGAGTGTTTAAAAAATTCGTGTAAATTCGTGGAAAAGAATCTTCCTGCGAGTCGCAACCCCGTCAGAAACGGGAGAGCCGATTTATTCTATGACCACCACTTAAGTCACCGCAGAAGTCTTTTGGACTGCATTTAAAGTTCTACCTGCCGAAGAAAAACGCGCCGCTCTTCAGAATAACCCTTTACGAATTCCAACCGCGAAGAAACAAATGAGCTTGTCCTCCCTTCACACAAGTTTGCACTGAGCCTGTTGAAGTATTCGTGATCCCACTCGTGGACGGCTATTTCGCCCCTTTGTGAGAAATGCCCGCAAGACAGAGCAATCGTCATGTTCCATAACCCAACTACCCCAATTAAAAACAACCTACAACCTTTTAGCAAGACAACAAGGCGTTTTATTGAAACACTGTTTACTGTTCCAGCCACCCGACAGATTCACCTTTGGACACCTGCCCCAGCGCCGCCCGCAAGGGCAGGTGAAAACGCAGACGGACTCAGATTTTTTGGGGAGGCTACTCTGAACAATCCATCTGTATCGGCGATTTCAGCGTTCGCGCCGCACTGGCGCTCGGCGCAAATGTCTGCGTCTTGTTTTATATCTGTCAGGTAGGTAGTTTACTGTTCACCCATTAAGGAGACGATATCATGTTCCGCAAAACGTTTTCCCTGGTTGCCCTGCTGACGCTGGCGCTCTCAGCCTGCGCGGCGGGAGGAACGTCCACACCTGACGAGAATCCAACCACTCTTCCCGCGCCCACGTCTGAGGCGAATCTTCCCTCGCCTGCCGCGCCCGCATCCAAAGCAAGCGCCACATCATCCGCCGCGCCTACAGCCAAGTCGAATTCGTCAGGTTGTGCCGACAGCGCCGCCTTCGTATCCGATGTGACCGTGCCAGATAACACCAACCTCGATCAAAGCGAAGCGTTCGTCAAAACCTGGCGGGTGAAAAATACCGGCACCTGCGCCTGGACCGACAAATACACGCTTGTGTTCACCAGCGGCGAACAAATGGGCGCGCCAGATTCCAAGCCGCTCAGCGCCACGCAACCGGGCAAAACACTGGATATATCTGTGAACATGATCGCGCCGGCGAAAGACGCCGCCTACCGAGGCGACTACGAACTGCGCAACCCTGCCGGCGAAGCCATGCCGATCGACAACGGCACCTCGCTGTGGATCATCATCACCGTCGGGACGGCAACCACCGCGTCAGGCGGACCTGGGTCTGCTTCGGCAACTTGCGCGTTTACCGTCAGTTCAACGAACACGAGCGCGGTCGTGGATGCGGTCAACGCCTACCGCGCAGATAACGGCCTCCCGGCGTTAACCGTCAACCCCGCGTTAACCGCCGCCGCGCAAGCGCACAGCAACGACATGGCATGCAACAGCCTATTCGTCCACAGCGGGTCAGACGGCTCCACGCCGCAATCACGCGCCACCGCCGCCGGATATTCCGGCGCAGTGACCGAAAATGTGTATGGGCGCAACCCGCCACCCTCCGGGCAAGAGGTGGTCGCATGGTGGGCAACCGACCAAACCGATCCAAGGCATGGACAAAATCTGCTCACCACAAAATATACAGAGGTTGGCGTGGGGTATTCATTCTTCGGTGATTTTGGATATTACGCAGTGGTCTTCGGAGCGCCCTAGCGAACCGAGGGATGAGGCGAAGCAAGTGTGTGTGAAAACCCTCTTCACCATAGAGAACACAGAGACCGCAGAGAGAAAACCTCAAAATCTCTGCGGTCTCTGTGTCTTTACACACCGAAATAGCCGCCCCCTTAACCGCGCCGAACAACCACAGGGTGCCGCCTTCGGGTACAATCCATGCCGCGCCGCAACAGGCGCAGGAGATTGAATGATTTCCCCTCAAAAATCGATCCACTACGAAAGATACGAATTCAAAAAATGGGAAGGCTACGACGCTGAGACCATCGTCGAAGCGCCGGTGTCGCTCACCGTCAACGGGGAGGTCTGGCTGACGTTTATGTGCACCCCGGTCGATCTCGAAGCCATGGCGGTTGGGTTCCTGTACAACGAAAACATCATCCAGCGCATGGATGAGGTTGCCGATGTGCGCTTGTGCGAACACGGCGACAACGTGGATGTGTGGCTCAATCGGAGTGTGGAACAGCCCAAATCGTGGAAGAGAACGTCGGGTTGCGCGGGCGGGCTGACC
Organism: Candidatus Defluviilinea gracilis; assembly: GCF_057138825.1. Taxonomy (NCBI): domain Bacteria; kingdom Bacillati; phylum Chloroflexota; class Anaerolineae; order Anaerolineales; family Candidatus Villigracilaceae; genus Candidatus Defluviilinea; species Candidatus Defluviilinea gracilis. The sequence goes on along the minus strand of NZ_DBNHEF010000049.1, from coordinate 96,298 downwards.
GCGGTGGAAACCCTCGCCCGTGTGGAGGTGTCATTCAAATCCCACGAGCCTCAATTCGATCCTGAACAAATCAGCGCTCTGGTGGAAGATCTTTTTGCCGCGCAGGAACTCTATCGCGAGACCGGCGGGGTTCACACTTCTGCGCTCAGTAATGGGGAAAAGATCGTTTACTCCGCGGAAGATATCGGCAGGCACAACACGCTCGATAAGATTGCGGGGCAGTGCGTGCTGAACAATGAATTCCCCGAAACAAAAATTCTCATCAGCACCGGGCGCATTAGTTCCGAGATGCTTCAAAAAGCCGCGCGGCTGGGCGCGCCGATCCTAATCTCGCGCACCTCGCCGAGTTCGCTCTCGATCGAAATGGCTGAATTGTATGGGATCACATTGATTGGATATGCGCGAAGGCACAGGTTCAACGTATATTCCAATGGGCAAAGGGTCAAGTCGCTTCGCTAGCCGGCAGTTCATGCCGACCGGTTCCGATGAGGCTCATAGCGCCTGGCAAATCGCGCCGATAGAACTTTCGTGAAGCCTTGTCAATTGTGATTTATAACATCGGCGAGGGATCGATCGCGATCGCGCAGGTTTGGTCTCCCGCGGCGATGCATGTTTGTTCTTCCACGTGGAAGATCTTCCCTCCGCTCAACCAATACAAGGCTTCTTGCAATAACCCGACCGCCAGATGACAGACCGGTTCATGCGACCGCCTCTCCCAACACAAGGGACAGCGTTCGATGTGCCAAAGCAAAGTGTTCCCATTTTCCTCGATCCGCACGCGCTGGTCGGTGAACTTATTGAACAGTTCGGCAAACGCCCGCGCGCCCGCGTTTAACTTGGCGGGCAGGGGCAACAGTCGGAACGCCATCTCGGTCAGTCCCATTTGCCCGCTATATTGGCGGACTCCGTAATTGAAACAGGCGCGCCCGATGCGGGTCGCCAGCCCGCGTCCGCCGTGCGGACCGTAGACCTGCTCCAACGTTCCGCCCAGCGCGCTTACGGTGGAAAAGGGGAAATTCAGTTTCGAATCATCGGCTGGGTAATTTTCGATCAATGTTTTATGGGAGGAAAGATTCAACACGGCGTTGACGCCGTTGCGCCCCATCACTTCTTCCATGGATAGCAAAATGATCCGCCCCATACGATTCGGATAATGGAAGGTGTCGATCATGATGTTACAAGGTCACCGAGGGTGATGTTTTTTGTGGAACAGCCCGGGGGGAGGTCTTTCGCGCGAGTGCGGCGCTATCTTGGTCGAGGAAGGCTTTAAGTTTTTCTGCAAACACGCGCGGCTCTTCGAGCATGGGGAAGTGGCCCAGTAGGGGGAATCGTTCGACCTGCGCATGAGCGATTCCCTGTTGCATGGGTTGCCATTGCTTGGGGTGCACGATAATATCTCGGTCGCCGTAGATGCCCAAGGCGGGCACTTTGACCTGGTCTAGCATGGGTCGTAGATCCGTTCGACGAAGGGAAGCAATCGAAAGGAGGAATGATTCGACGGTCGTCCGCGAGAGGTCCCGGTCCATCATTTCCGCGAAGCGTTCGTCGCGACAGATGAAGGGCGAAGCGACTCGCACACCAAAGCGGAAGACGCCCATCATGTTGAAGAGCATGAAGGCAATGGGTTTGTATCCAGCCAGTTTCAACGGGATAGCCAGCGAGGAGCCGATGATCGGCGAGCCGACCACGACTACTTTGCTGACGCGTTCGGGATAGCGGATCGCCACCGAGAGGCTGACCGTGCCTCCCATACTGTGACCAACCAGCGGCGCGTGCGAGATGCCCAACTGCTCCATGAACTGGTTGACCAGGCTGACAAAATCTTGTATGGCGTAGGTCTCGCGCTTCTTGCCCGATTCGCCAAAACCCCAAAAGTCGAGCGCGTAGGTGCGGTAGGATTTACCGAGGTATGCCATCGTTTCCTGCCACAGACCCCACGAGCCCAGCCAGCCATGCAGGAGGATGACGGGCTTGCCGCGCCCGAACACCTCATAATGAACGATTCCTTGATCGGTGGTTATGGAAGACACAGAAAATTATTTCAAATCTGCGAGAACGTTGGTAAGCAGTTCGACGAGCACGGTCTTGACAGTGCCTTTGTCGGTGGCAACGCACGGCAGAAGTTTTACTTTTCCGTCGAGGCGCAGGGCGTGGCGCATGTCCTCGAGGTCCCAGGCGTCTTCCATATCCTGCTTGTTTGCGGCGACCACATAAGGGGTGGGCGCGTAGGCGCGGAAGGTTTCGAGGATCGAGCGCGCTTCGCGGAAGGTTTCGGGGCGGGTGCTGTCGACCATCACAATGAAGCCGAGCATGCCTTCGGAAAGGATTTCCCACATGAAGTCGAAGCGTTTTTGACCGGGCGTTCCGAAAAGATACAGCACGAGATCGTCGTTCACGGTAATGCGACCGAAGTCCATCGCCACGGTTGTCGCTTCTTTGACGGATTTCTCCGCCGCGTTGGAAATTTTACGCTCTGTCGAAACCACATCGATCTCGCTGACCGATTGGATGAATTCCGTCTTGCCCGCGCTGAACGGACCGGTAACGACCATTTTGACTGTTTGCATAATAACTTATCCTTCCGCCTGTTCCTTTAAAGCGAGCGTATTCGCCCGATCAATTTGTTCACCAGCGACTTCTGTTCCGCTTTATCCTGCGTCGGGAACATCTTCGGGCTTTGTTGAACGACCATCCCTTCGGGACGAACGATCTCCACCAGCCCAGCCTGTAACAAGCCGTAAACGATCCGTCGAATTTCGATATCGTTCATCTTGTTGGTCTGCGCGATCTGCTTCATTGAGTTCTTGGGGTTGATGAATGAAACCACGCGCCACTCTTCCACGCTCAGGTTCACGTTCTTCATTGGGCGGTCGGTGAACTTCAACGCCATATCGAGGCTGGGGATCTCGTCTTGCAACTGCTCCCACTCGCGCAATTGGCGCGAACCTTCGATAATGATGTTTTCCAGGTCAAGCCGCACGTTGATGCGGTCTTCGGGCGCCATCATTTCACTTTCGAAGCGGAAGAACCCTTCCACCCAGGTGAACAGGCGGCGAAGCGCGTCGGTAAAATACGATTGCAGGTTGGCGAGGATTTCCTCCTGCGACAAATACCCCGCGTTGATGAGCAACAATCCCAGTTCTTTGTCGTTGATCTTGCCCGCGCGCTCGACGATGGCGCGATATTGATTGACGGTCAATTTATTGGCTTTGTGAAGGACCGCCGCAAGGCTCCCATCGTCCTGCCCTACTTTGGCGTATGCCAGTTTCCCATCGCGGAACGACACGTACGCCTGCTCGCTGGGTCCATCCACCACGAGGGTGCCGGTTTTTTGAGCAAGGTTGATCAAGTTGAGCAGTTGAGTAATAGTGAAATCGCGTAAGTTGCCGCGCAGAGCCATGGTTGCCTCAATAAAATCTCCCACCGTGGGAGATTGAAAGATTATACTTGCAAGCGAGGGAACACGTCAAACAAAATGGCTGTTTCCGCAATTGTCAAAAAAGAGAGGTGGGAAATTGTCCGAAAGCCCGGCGGATGCGTCTCCCGCGGGTGTCTCAAATGATTTTTCGGGAAACCACGTTTGCTGTCGGTGTGTTAGATTACCGTACGGTAATCAGTCGGTGTGTATAATTCGCGTCTCATGCAACGATTAACAGGCATCCTTCTCATTGCCCTCTCTGCCGCCGCCTTTGGAACGCTCGCCATTTTCGGTCGCTACGCCTATGCCGCCGGCATGGATACATTTACCGTTCTGTTCCTCCGTTTTTCGCTGGCGGCAATCCTGATGGGGATTTTGCTGGCGGCGCGGCGCGAATCACTGCCGCGGGGAAAAATACTCGCCCAATTGATTGGGATGGGCGCGTTCGGGTATGTTGGACAATCGTTCCTGTATCTCACGGCGATCCAATACGCCTCAGCGGGACTCGTCGCGCTGCTGTTGTACCTGTATCCATTCTTTGTGCTGATCCTTTCGGCGATCGTGTTCCACGAGCGGATAACGCGCATCAAGGTCGTGGCGCTCGCGCTTGCGTTGGCTGGCACCGCATTGACCGTTGATCCGCAAGGCGGGCAGGCGATTGGCGCGGTGATGGCAATCGCCGCCGCGGCGATCTACTCGGTCTATATCATCGTCGGCGCAAATGTGATGAGGCGCGTCTCGCCGGTGCAATCGTCCACGGTAATCTTTGCGTCGGCAGGCGCGGTGTTCGGAACGATGATGGCGTTCGAGGGGGCGCATCTGCCAACGACAAACTCCGGCTGGTTTACCGTGGCTGGCATTGTGTTCATTGCGACCGCGATTCCCGTCGTCGCATTTTTAGCGGGGCTGGAACGTGTCGGACCGACCAACGCGGCGATGCTCTCCACTCTGGAACCGGTTGTGACGGTTATTTTAGGGGCAAGCTTGTTCGGCGAGCAACTTTCTCCCACCGGGTTGGCGGGAGGCGGGTTGATCCTGCTTGCCGTTCTTTTATTGACGAGGGGTGAAATCGCGGCGCGAGCCAGCGCCGAACCCGATTAAGTTGTACAATACGTTTGGAACGAAGATTCAAGAGACCGATCGGTTTGCCCGGCAAGTCTCGCGGAATCTGTCTTGACACAGTGAAACTGCGGCAGGAACTTGTTCTCGCATGGAGCTTTGATCGTCAGGCAGGGATGCATCCGGCACAAGAGGCTCCGGAGGAAGATCATGAAGCCTGGATTTCCAAACATGGTTCGCGCGATGGCGTCGATGTTCCTTGTGTGCCTCCTGTTCACTCGTGAAGTTTCCCATCCGCAAGCGAAAATTTCATCCTCCAAACAAATATCATTCACGGGGATCAGCCTGCTAGCCAACATCGAAACTGTGGGGGTTGTGGCAAGCGGCGCGAACCTGCCACCCTCCGCCGAATTGTTCTATCGACAAACCGGGACGATCGATTGGAAACGCGGACATCCTCTTAAACGAATCGATGATGGCAGGCTGGCGGGCAGTGTCTTCGGGCTGTCCCCCTCCACATCGTACGATGTGAGGGTTGTGGATGGGGGCAGTGAAATTGCCGGCGTTGTTGTCACGCAACCCGATGAAATCTCGTTCACGCCGACTGTCGTCCTGCGCGTTAACGATGATGCGGCGCCCGGTGGAAACGGCTCAGTCGCCGCGCCGTACCGAACAATTCAAGAAGCGGTCAATGCGGCAGTCGCCGGTACCCAAATCCTTGTAGCAGACGGGATGTATCGTGAAAACGTCCAGTTCCCCGCTTCGGGAACGCCGGGGAACTGGATCCAGGTCAAGGCGGAGGGAGGAGGCGCCATCCTCGAAGGGGCAGATACTCTTTCGGGCAGTGTCTGGACTCAAGCAGTGGGAAAATCCAATATCTGGTTTACACAAATAGGCGGCGCCATCGGTTATCTCGCGCGGGACGGCAAGCGCATGTATCAATACGAATCGATGAACGGGTTGAATAACGGCATAGGACATAACAACGCGCCGATTGCCGAGGGTTGGTTTTTTGAAGCGGCAACCTTGCGGCTTTATGCGCGTTCCGCGGACGATCCGGCGGCGCGCGCCTGGCAAGCGCCGCGTTTCAACCATGCTTTTGATGTGAACGGGCGCGAATGGATCTGGATCGAAGGATTCGAAATGCGCTTTTACGGCACGCGCACCGATGGGTGCGGCGTGTGTTCTTTGAATTCATCTCATGTAGTGATCCGCCGCAACAAGATCCACAACATGCAACTGGGCATATTTATCAATTGGACGGGCGGCGAAAACCTCGGCAACGATACGCGCATCGAGCACAACGAAATCTACGATCCGACAGCGGGCAATTGGCAATGGGACGCCGTGAAAGGAAGCGCGCACGAGGGAACGGGCATCGTCTTACGCGGGCATAACGGCGCCATCGCGCGCGGGAATCAGATCCATCATATCTTCAATGGAATCTACACCGGCGTTTCCGGACCTGCGGGCGAAGACCCAGCCATTGCTTTCGATGCGGATATCTACAATAACCGCATATACGATATCGCCGATGACGGTTTGGAACCCGAAGGCGCGTGCATTAATCAGCGCTTCCGCAACAACACCATCGACCGCGCCTTTAGCGGCATTTCGCTTGCGCCGATCACAGTGGGTCCCGTGTGGGTGACGCGCAACACCATCACGAATTTCACGAACAAAGCGTTCAAATGGGATCGCAACTCAGACGGCGCGGTGATGATCTATCACAATACCGCATGGACGAATTCGCCCGACGCCAACGGCATGGATCTGATCAGCCCCATTCATAACACCGTCATGCGCAACAATATTTTTCAAGTGAGCGGGTTTACATTTTCCGAAAAGACCAGCGGCTCGACCAACAACGATTGGAACAACGACAACCTCTATAACACCCGCGCCTCGAGCAATCCGCATTTCAAATGGGAAAACGCAAATTACAACCGCATCGGCAATTTCTGCAAGGCATCGGGACTCGAGTGCGCCGGTACCGACTCGCCACCGGGGCTGGCGGACCCCACCGGCGGAAACTTCACCCTGAGCGCATCCAGCCCGAATGTGGATCGAGGCGCATCCATCCCCGGCATCAACGATTCATACAGCGGCTCGGCGCCCGATCGCGGCGCGTTCGAATTTGGCGCGGTATTCACATCCACGCCTACGCTATTCCCAGCACTCACTTCAACATCGACCGCGATCTTTCAATCGCCGACTCCCATAGTCACCCCGTCCATCACGCCATTCCCGGTCACGCAGATAGCCACAACTGGACTCCCGCCGACTCAAACCACGCCAAGCCTGACGCCGTTCCCGGTCGATTCACCCCCGACAGTGCTATCTGTCACGCGCGTGGACGCATCTCCCGCCAATTCAGCCATCGTCCGCTTCCGCGTGGTATTTTCTGAACCTGTGACCGGCGTGGATTGGTCTGCGCCGTTTGTAGATTTTGTGTTGACCACAGCCGGAGTCGGCGGCGCTTCAATCGCGGGGGTTACACCGGAAACGGGCGCGAGCTATGTGGTGCAAGTGAACACCGGCACAGGCAATGGGACAATTCAACTGCACGCGCTGGACGACGACAGCATCCGCGACTCGATCGGTCAGCCGCTTGGCGGGGTGGGCGCCGGCAATGGAAATTTCTTAAATGGTGAAATATACGCGATCAACAAGCCCGCGCCAATCCCTGTCACTGTAGTTTTCAGGTCGGTCGGGTCAAACGACGGTTGGATTCTTGAATCACAAAAGACCAGCGAGCGCGGCGGAACACGCAACGCGTCCGAGTCCACATTCATCCTCGGCGACGATAACCGCGACCGGCAATATATTTCCATCCTTCACTTTTCGACGGCTTCGTTGCCCGATAACGCCGTTGTGACCAAAGTGACGCTGATGATCCGCAGTCAGAGTTACATGGGAACCAACCCGTTCACCACGCACCAGAACATCGTCGTGGACATACGAAAGGGATATTTCGGCTCCTCCGGTGTGCTGGGGGTCAATAGCCTCGACCGCGGAGATTTTCAAGCGCCAGCCAGCCTGAGCAGTGCGGGGACGATCCTCAATAACCCGATCACCGACTGGTATTGGGCGGCATTAGATCCATCCGCGTTGCAATATATCAATTTAACCGGCGCGACCGAGTTCCGCTTGCGCTTCCAACTTCCTGATAACGCGGACCGGGGCAACGATTGGATTCGGTTTTATAGCGGAAATTACTACTCCGCCACATCACACCCGATCTTGCAAGTTGAGTACTACGTTCCGTAGCAATTAGTTCTCCAATGCCCCGCCGCAAACCAACACAGAAACACAGTGACCGATCGAATTCCCATCTTTGATCGCTTCGCGCGCATGGCGCGCCATGCCGGCAAAAAAGCACAGCGTTTGGCGCGTTGCGTCTTCTTCAATGGATTTCAGCGCGGCGAGCGCATTCGCCTGCCTGCCGCGCGCCGACAAGACCAGCGCATGAACCAGACGGCTTTCCAGCGCGACCATGCCGTCATTCAGCATACCTTCTGTTTTGGTCAATACCTCTTCCGCTTCCACAGCCTCCTCGAGACCCAAACACGCAAGCGCGAGGTGATTGCGAAGGTATGTGTTGAGTTGCGGGTCTGCCGCGGCGCCGGGGAGCGACGATGCCTCCTCCAGCCGCAGACGCGCCTCATCGAATTCTCCCAACCCCAGCAGGATCATCCCCAAGGTGTCGAGGTAAGACGCGCGCCAGCGCGTTTCGCCGGTCTCTTCGGTTTGTTTGAGCAGGCGTTCCATAACTTGCCGCGCCTCTGCGGCGCGTCCGGTTCCGAGCAGAACTTGCGCGCGCTGGTTGTCGGTGGTCGCCTCGCCTTGCGCATCGCCGATCAACCGCTTCAATTTTCTCGCCTTGTCTAAAAGTTCCAACGCCTCGGCGGGACGCGCTTGCAAATGATAGATCGCGCCGAGCGCGTTCAAGATTTTTCCGAGCGCAAAGATATCGCCCAGCGCTTGCGTCGCATCCAGAATTTCCTCATACGTTTGGCGGGCGTCGTCGAGTTCGCCTTGATCGAAGCGCAAACCGCCGATATTGCCTTTGATGCGAAACGCCGTGCGCAGATTGCCCGCCAACAGCGCGGCGTCTTCCGCATTGCGCCAATGGGCGAGCGCGGCGGGGATGTCGCGCCGGATGTGCGAGACGATACCCAGCGTGTTGTAAGCCATGGTCCGCGCGCCCGCCACGAGTTGGATGTGAGTATGTTCCAGCGGTTCGGCGAGATCGAGCGCGCGCTGGGCAAGCCCTGCCGCGTCGTCGAAGCGCGATTGGATCAGCCTCAAGGTGCAGCGAACGGCATACGCCTCGGCGAGCAGGCTGGGATCCGGATTCGAGGCGGCGATACGTTCGGCTTCGTCGCACAGTTGATCCGCCTCCGCCGCTTTCCCGCGCTGTAACAAGAATCGGGCGAGTCGCAAAGAGATCGAGAAGCGCTCCGGCGGCAAAGCGTCTGCCGCGTTGGCAAGCGACAACGCCTGACGAAAATCTGCCTCGGCTTCGGCGGCTCGTCGTCCGCTCATCAGCAGTTGACCGCGATAGGAAAGGAGTTGCGCTTCCAGTGGAGCGTTCCACGCGGGAGTGTTGCGAGTTCGATTCAACATGGAGGCGATCAGATCGGCGGCGTACTCGCCCTGCCCGGTCGAATCCCAATGCAGATGCGCAGACCGAACGTATTGCAACACCTCCGGCGCGTCGTTCGCCTGCGTAAGATGATGGAGCGCTTCCAGCGAATGCGGGGCAACCGCGCGGAGATGTCGCGCCGCGAGTTCGTGAAGCGCGCGGTGTAATTCCGGGCGCGCGTTCAAGATCGCTTCGAGATGTTCCTTCAAAAGCGGGTGCAGCCGCGCTTCGACAGGGTTATCGAAGAATTGTCGTTTTTGCAACACAGACAACGCCTCGTCCAACGCTGTCGCCAACTCCGCCTCGCGCAAGCGTTGGACGATGTCAATATCGAGCAGGTTGACGGGTTGCCTGAAAATCGAGATCAACGAAAGGAGGTTCAATGCGGAGGGCGGGAGTCCTTGCAGGGCATTCTCCACAAGAAAAGATGCGACTTCGCGCTGTGTGGAAAGCGCGCGCAGGAATTGATCCGTATGCGCGGGCTCGCGCCGAATGGCTTGGCTCGCCAACTTCAACATCATCGGGTTGCCCTGCGTGATCTCGAACAGGGAATGGAACGCATCGTCGGCAAGCGACACATCGAGCGACTTCGCCAATTCGCGCGATTCTTTTTCGCTCATCCCGGTCAACAGGATCGCCTCGGCGCCCGCGATCGCAACGCGCTCGCGCGAAGCGAACAGGAAGCGCGAGCGGCTTTCGCCGATCAGCTTCTCGGTCATCGCAACCGCTTGCTCGCGAGCGGCGAGATGATGAAATTCATCCACGCAGACAAGAGGTTGTAAAGAACGCAGATGCTCCGCAAGAGACGAGAGCGCCGCTTCGATGGGAAGCCCGCCCGGCTGGATCCACAGCGCGGCGTCTTCGACCCCTTGCGCCACGAGGAACAACGCCAATTGCCGCAGGAGCGTTTCAAACGGCGCAGGGTCTGCCCTGTGAGCCGTATGCCAGAACACCGGCTGTTTCGACTCGTACGCGCGTCTCATGATCGCGCCGCAGAGCGCGCTTTTTCCGACGCCGGGAAACCCATACACTAAAACAACGCGGTTTCGCTCCAGCGCGCCTTGAATCGAATCTGCCACAGACTGGCGAGCGACCTGCGAGCCCATCGTTGAGGGGATCGCCTCCAATATCCCCATCTCTTCCACCTGAGACTCATCCTCATCGCCTGCCTGCAAAGACCGGCGCGCTAATTCGACGAGTCGCTTCGCCAATTCAGGCTGATCGTCCAACTCCAGCGCGGGAATGAATCGCGCGCGCACCATTTCGAGATCGGGCAGGCGATGATTGTGTTCAAGGCGCGAAATTTGCGCCTCGCCGTAACCAACCGCGATGCCGAGATCGCGCTGACCCAACCCGGCGCGCAAACGAAGATATTTCAGGAACGAGCCGAAATCATCAGACTCCCCGCTTATTCGGTCGGATCTTATCTGATTTTTCTTCATGCGGAAATTATAAACCGAAGAAAACTGGAAAATTATGTCATGTGGTTTTGCATGTGATTTGCTATTCTGAGCGTAATGCAAACGCGGCGCGTGTACCGAAAGTTGGTTCGCAAAAAGGACGGGAGCGGTTGGCAGGTTTCATGGAGCGAAGTCCCTACCGAGCCATCCGTCACTCGCGCGGATTCGCATAAGGAGAAGCCAATGAAAAACCGATCCGTCCGCTGGGGATGTTTTCTGGGAATCCTGCTCGTCCTCTTCCTCGTTGTTGGAGGGGGCGGGCTGTTGCTTGTACGGTCGAGCCCGCCCGCCTTCGAGGAACCGTTGGATTCTTCCATTATTGTTTTCATCACTTCTCCCGCCAGCGGAGAGGAAGTGAGCGCGGGCGATTATGTTTCCATCAGCGCGCAGGCTGTCGCGCCCGACTCCATCGCCGGCATCGAACTGTTCGTGGATGGCAAGCCGTTCGGGTCGGCAAACCCGCCGGATACCGCCGCGTGGACGTGGCAGGCATTTACGCCCGGCATTCACACATTCACCGCACGCGCCACCAACGCCAAAGGCGAGACCGGGAATTCACAGACCGTTATCGTCAATGTTTCGGCGGGCAACGGCGTGATACAGGTATTTGCCGGGGAAAATCAAACCCCAAATGAGATCGGTTCGGGGTACGGCGCGTCGCCTGAAGAAATACAAAAGACGAATCCGCAACTTGACCCGAACGCCCCACTGCCAGATGGACAACCGGTGAAGATTCCTGTCGGGCAGGGCGCGCCCGGCGGAGGGTCCGCGCCGGGAGGCGGGCAAGGCGCCGGACTGGAATTTATTCCGGTCTACATTTCATGGACGTTCACTCCCCTACAACCCGTTGACGATTCGTATTGCTACACATCCGCTGGAAACGGCATCTGGGAAAAAATGCCGAAGCCGCCGTTTCGTTTTTTAGACGACATCAATCCGTACGCGCAATTCGATGTGATCTTCCCCAACCAAACGGGGGTCATTCAAGCGCAGTGCTGGGGCTGGCTTGCCGGCGCATTGAAATTCCTCGGGCAGGGAGAATCAAAATTCGACGTTCTCAATCCTTCCGCGGAGGTGACGATCAGCGGCGAAGGATTTGTGTTGAAAGGCTTGCCAAAACTCCCGCCGATCAAGGAGGATAAATTTTTAGGCGTGAACAGCGTGCCTCCGCCATACGCGCTTCGAGAACCTTCCAACGCGGCAGATTGCCTCGCGCATGGAGACCCGATCGTGGCGGGATTCTTATGTCCCGGGATCATGAACGCCAAGGTGAAACAAAACATTATTTTGGAATGGGAATGGAAGCCCGAAGCCTGCTGGCCCGGCTTTTGTCAATATGGCGCGACTGAAATTGCCGGGTATGGCGTGTATGAGATTGACCCGGCGACTCAAGCGAAAAAATTTCTGGCAGACGTTCACCCCTCCGCCATGCGGGTCGCCTTCCTGCCGCTGCCGTGGGGAGCAAAATGCTACGGCGTGGAGGCATACATAGATTACCCCGGTATGGGCGTTTCGGAAATGGCTACGTATTGTCCCGGGCAACCGCCCGCTGCGAAAAAAGTAACGATCACGCCGGCGGCGCAATGGCTAACCACCGGCGGGCAATGGATTCAAGACGGCGACTGCGACGATTATGGCGGGGCAGATACCTATAAATATAAGAATCAAAACAACGGTTTCGGCAACCAAAACGGGCAGGTCCTGGTGGGTTCGTACATCGTGGATGACGATGACTGTTATCGTGAAGGACACTACTCCGCAGGCGTCAAATTCGATATCAGTTTAAGCCTGCCGCCGAACGCGGTCGTTCAAAACGCCGATCTGCGATTTTCAACGGTATTCATGAACTACGGCGCCACCGGCATAGCCGCGCCGAAACCCGCCTCGTGCATCAGCGCCATAGGCAAAGCGAAAAAAGATTGGAGCGGGCTGAGCGCGGGCATACATTTTGCAAGCAGTCCATCATTGACGTCCCTAACGTACAACACTCCTCTCACATCCATGTCCAATTACATGAATCAAGCCAGCGTGACGCAGGCGGTGGTTGATTGGATAAAGGATCCATCCAGCAATCACGGCTTCATCCTCGCGCCAGCCGCCGCCCCGCATCCGTATGATGATGGGTCCGGCTCATGCCTCTCCGGGCTGGGCAATTTCCAATTGGATATTTACTATTTCGCCCCATAGGGCAGGAGAAAATAATGAACGCAAGAAAAAAATGTATCATCTTCCTGTTCGTCCTTGCGCTGATTTCGGCATGCGCGCCAACCTCCGCTGAAAACAACGGGTTGTCCAATGCGCCGCAAGCGTGGTTCGACGCGCCTCTACCCGGGACGATCCACGTTCCGCCTAACCCGTGCCTCATCGTCGCGCATGGCGCGTCGCCGGCGGGCATTTCGCAATTCGAGCTTACGATCAACGGCGCGAACGCTCTTGCCCTCCCCAGCACCGATACGAGCGGATCGCTCGTCACCCTCACGCAAGACTGCGGAGTGACCGAACCCGGCGAATATTTTCTGCAACTCCGCGCGCAAGATAACGCCGGGAATTGGTCCGCCTACGCGGAGACCAGCCTGATCATCGAGGGCGGAACTTCAACCTCCACGCCCGCGCCCACTTCAGCGGACTGCATTGACAAGTTGGATGTCGTATCCGAGTCCCCATTGCAGAAGTCCCACATGTTGCCTGGACAGCAATTTACCAAAACATGGACGATTCAGAATACGGGAACTTGCGTGTGGAACGCAGACTATCGTTTCGTTTTTACCGGCGGACCGTCGCCATCCGAGGGCGGCTCGCCCATGAGCGTGTCGTTGGATTTGCCTTTCGGCTCTCTCGTGTCTGTCCCGGTGCCTCCCGGTCAGCAGGTTATCATCCCGCTCCCTCAAACCGCGCCCTTGACGGATGGCTGGTACGTGGGCGCATGGAATCTAGTCGCCCCGAATGGCGGCAAGATACCCATCACATTCGGCGGCGGAGACTCGATGCCAAGTATGTATGCGGATATTGTAGTCCAAGCCGGAACTCCCACGCCTCCGGCTGGCAATATCACAGTAGAACGCATCTCCACGAACCTCGTCTACCTCGGCGGCGCAAACTGCGGACCCACAGAGGTCACTTTCGTGGCGCGCGCTGTCTCGCCTAACGCCATCACAGCCGTCGTGTTATTCTATCGCTTTCAAACAAACAATTCCTCGACAGAGTTTCAGGGCATTGCGATGAACCCGACGGGCGGCGACCTCTACGAGCGGACGATCAACCCCACGTCCGCGTTGGGAGGCGCGGTTCCGTTCGACGCGGCAACACTGCAATACCAGATCGTCATCCAGCAAACTGACGGCGGTACGTCCATCCGCACGCCGGTATTTTCCGACATTACCGCGCAAGCCTGCGGAGGCGGCTCGACCCCCTCCTGCTCGCAATACACCGACAAACGCGCCTGTATCTCCAATGGCTGTAATTGGGCGGAGATTCCCGGCGTGGTTCCGATCTACGAGTGCCGCGCTCCATGAACATCGCCGACAAACTGGCTGTCCCTGTGTTCGTCGTCGCTGGCGGAATGGCGTATGCCGCCGAAGAGTTCAACATGCCGCATCTCATTCCGCTTGCGCTGGGACTCTTCGGCTCCTTCGGCGTTCTGCTGGGAATCGAAACGTTCGCCAATGGCGAGATCAGGCTGTTCAACCGGCGGCACAGCAGGCGCGAATATTTTTCCGGGTTGCCCGCGCGATTGTTCGGCGTGATCATCTTCCTGTTTGGGGCGGGCGTTACGTTGTACGCCTTTCTCGAATGGGCGAGTCCCGGCACGGCAGGCGGCTATCTCGCAGGCTTGGTTGGGTCTTCGCGCGGATGGGGCATCCTGCTCGTCGCCTTTGGCTTTTTCACCCTGCTCTTCGGGCTGATCCGCTTGATCGCCGGCAGCGGCAGACGTCCCGAAGAAAGAAGCGGAGCCGTCGACCTTGGATATCGCGCGCGCGGGCTGATCAATATCGCCATCAGCCTGATCGCATTGGCGGCGGGAATCTGGTTGATGGTGAAATAAGGCGCCATGCCCATTCGCGCGATGGCATCAACGGAGAGACAACTTGAAAAAAAGATTTTTCAGCCTGTTTATTCTGCTTCTCTCTACCGTACATGTGCACCGCTAAGTGTCGCCATGGCGCCATGCGACACCCGCAAAGAACGCAAAGAAAACCTTTTTAACCTGGCGACCTTAGCGTGCTTTGCGGTAAAAATCTTCTCATGTATGGTAGAGAATTCTGCTTTTCCTTTTTATAAAACAGGACTTACGCAGTTGGCGGGCAGTTGTACTGCCGCCGCCGCAGCGCAACTATGGCGCAACAGGTTCAACTGCGTCAGTCCTATAAAACCGCAATTTGTGACCGCGCGCGGTATAGCATAAGCAAGAACTCCGAGTTTTTGAAAAACTCGGAGTTCTACATTTTTACACCAACATCAGCGCGGGCGTTTCCAGATATTTCGCCAGCGACTGCATGAACTGCGCCGCCTCCGCCCCATCACTGACGCGGTGGTCAACGGACACAGTCGCTTTCATGCGCCAGCCCACTTTCAACTCGCCACTTTCCACAACAGGAACCTCGCGCGCAGAACCGACGGCAAGGATCGCCGCTTCGGGCGGGTTGACGATGGCGATGAAGTTTTCCACATCGTACATGCCCAAGTTGCTGATCGAAAACGTCGAGCCTTCGATATCATCGGGCTTGACCTTGCCATCACGCGCGCGCGCAACTTTTTGCTTCACGTCGGCGGAGATTTGCCGCAATGGAAGTTGATCCGTGTTCTTGTTGACGACGGTGAGCAAGCCGCCAGTGACAGCCACAGCGACTCCCACATTCACCGCGCCGTGACGGACGACTTTATCGCCCGCAAAGGTCGCGTTGATGTTCGGGAATTCACGCAACGCAAGCGCAACCGCTTTAACGATGAAATCATTGACCGAAAGTTTTTCGTTATCGGGCAAATATTCGTTGACTTGTTTTCGCATCGCCATGACCGCGCCCATGTTGTATTCGTGGCTCACATAGAAATGCGGAACGGACGTTTTCGATTCCGTCATGCGGCGAGCGATGGCTTGGCGGAGTTTGGTTAATTGCACGACTTCGTCGTCTGGGGCAGTAATTGGTAATTGGTAAATCGATGGCGCGGACTGTTTACTGCTCACTGATGACTGGCCACTGATAACCGATTCCACATCTTTGCGAACCACGCGCCCGCCGGGACCCGTCCCCTGGAGTTGGGCGAGGTTGATGTTGTTATCGCGGGCGATCTTCTTCGCAAGAGGCGACGCTTTGATCTCTGGCGATTGACCATGGACGATGGACGATGCTTGAGGCGTGGAAACTGTCGAGGGAACTGAAGCAGATTGCCCCGTAGATTGAACCGGCTTTTCATCCGCCACACTTTCCTCTTTCTTCTTTCCACTTTCCACTTTCGACTGCCTACTGCTCACCGATGACTGATCACTAATCTTTTCTCCCGCCGCTCCCACCACCGCAATCGGCGCATTCACCGGCACAACATCGCCTTGATTGACGATGAGTTGCAGAACAACGCCGCCCGCAGGCGACTCCACTTCAACGGTGGCTTTGTCGGTTTCGATCTCGGCAAGCACATCACCCTTGTTGATATTTTCGCCAACCTGTTTCACCCAGCGGACGAGCGTGCCTTCCGCCATGTCGAAACCAAGTTTGGGCATGTTGATCGTTTCAGCCATTATCGCAAGACCTCCTTTGCCGCGGCGATGATGTCTGGCACTTGCGGCAATGCGGCTTGTTCGAGCGCGCGATTATATGGAAGCGGAACTTCTTTTTGTGCAACGCGGATGATAGGCGCATCAACATAATCGAATGCTTCTTCGTACATGCGACTCACGATCTCACTGCCCACGCCGTAGGATTTCCATCCTTCTTCGACGACAATCGCGCGATTCGTTTTCTTGAACGATTCGAGAACGGGTTCCATATCGAGCGGGCGCAGTGTGCGCAAGTCAACGATCTCCGCTTCGATTCCTTCTTTGGATAATTCATCCGCGGCTTTCATCGAAAGTTCGAGACCTTTGCAATACGTGACGATGGTGAGGTCTTTGCCCGCGCGCTGCACTTTGGATTTTCCAATCGGGATGAGATACTCGCCTTCGGGAACCTCGCCGCGCACTTGATACATGGTGGCGTGTTCGATAAACAGAATCGGGTCATTCGACCTGATGGCTGATTTCAGTAATCCTTTGGCATCTTCCGGCGTCCCCGGCGACACGACCTTAAGACCGGGGAAATGCGCGAAGATCGCATCGGGCGTTTGCGAGTGCGTCGCGCCGAGTTGACGTCCGCCTCCGCCGACGGCGCGAATCACCAACGGGACGGTGAACTGTCCGCCAAACATGTAATGCAACTTGGGCGCTTGGTTGACGATGTAATCCATCGCCGAAAAAGCGAAGTTGATCGTCATCAATTCCGCAATCGGACGCTGTCCCACCATCGCCGCGCCGATCGCCGCGCCGACAATCGCATTTTCCGCGATGGGCGTATCTTTCACTCTGTCCGCGCCGTACTTATCGTAAAAACCTTTGGTCACCGCGTACGTGCCGCCCCACACGCCCACTTCCTCGCCCATAATGAAGACGGCGGGATCGCGGTCCATTTCTTCCATGAGGGCTTGCGAGATCGCCTCGCGCATTGTAATTTTTGCCATGTGTAAATCCTTTAACCACAAAGGACGCGAAGAACACCAAGGTTGGACAACTGACGAGCGAATTGCATTTCCTTGGGTTTTCCTTTGAGTACTTTGTGACCTTTGTGTTTAATTTTCGACATAAACGTTCGTAAACAATTCTTCCAACGCGGGTTCGGGGGAAGTCTCGGCGAATTCAACCGCCTTGTTCACTTCCTCTTCCACGCGGGCTTCGATCTCATCCAAACCCTTGCGGGTGGATGCCTTCGTGTCCAATAGATATTTGTTGAAAATACCGATGGGGTCGTTTTCCTGCCATTGCTTGACCTCTTCCGCTTTGCGATAACGTTCGGGGTCGCCCATCGAATGTCCGCGGAAACGATAGGTATCCACCTCCAGAAAATAGGGCTGACCTTCCTTGCGAACGTACCGTATCGCCTCTTTTGCCGCTTCATAGACAGCCATCACATCCATGCCGTTGACTTCCGCATTCTTCATGGCGTACCCTTCGGCTTTTTGGCGGATATCGGAAACAGCCGAGGCGCGTTCCACCGATGTGCCCATGCCGTATTGATTGTTCTCGCACACCCACAACACGCGCAAGCCCCAGGTCTTCGCTAAATTCAACGCTTCGTGGAAGTAGCCGATGTTGGTCGCGCCATCGCCGAACATACAAATGGTCACGTTGTCGTTTTTTGCATATTGGTCGCCGAGGGCGAGTCCCGCCGCGATGGGTAAATGCCCACCCACGATGGCATGCCCGCCCCACATGTTTTTTTCCACGCTTGCCATGTGCATCGAGCCGCCCTTGCCCTTCGACATCCCGGTTGCTTTGCCGAGTAATTCCGCCATCACTTCATCGGCGGAAAGCCCGCAATTGATGGCGACGCCGTGATCGCGGTAGGCGGTGATGACGCGGTCGCGCGGTTCGCGCGCCGCGATCAAACCGGTTGACACGGCTTCCTGCCCGATATACAAGTGCATGAAACCGCCGATCTTGCCCGCCTGGTACAGTTCCGCGCCGCGTTCTTCCACGCGGCGAATTAGCACCATTTGGTGATACATATCTAATTGCTGTTCTTTCTTCATTGATTGTGCTCCACTGGATTAAGATCTCGCGTTTTGGGGCTTACACAAAAACAACACCAGAGAGCCTCTGGCGTTGTGGTTCTCGTAATTCCGAACGGCATTATATCAGGGTTTCTTACGATGTTTTCCCCTCCGAGTATATTGCGCTTGCGCGAAGATCCTTTACGCAATTCCGGCGCGACCATTGAATTCTTCTCCGTTTTTTGTTATAAACAAAGCAGTGACCCGCCATATCACTTATCACTTTCAATTCAAGGAGAAGAGAATGAAACTTTCACCCCCTAAAACGATCACTTTCTGGATCGGCGTTGTTCTCGGTTTGCTCGGTCTGCTCGGCGGCATTGGCGTCGTTGGCGCCCTGGCTGGTTATGCATTCTGGCTCGCCTTTGCCGGCTTTGCCGTTCTCGCCCTCGGCTTGCTCGTCGACGGCATATAATTAATTGGCTCAGGCGGATCACAGACTCCTCGCATAATGCGGGGAGTTTTTATTTTGGGATACAATCGAACAGCAGGATGTTTACAGCAAAGGAGAAACAATGGAGCGCATCCATATTTTGCTCGGCGTTCAATCTCTGCTTGCGATCTTTGTCTCATTCAACCGCCTCACAGACTGGTTCAACGGGTATGTTCTGCCGAACGAATTCCTCCGCTGGGTGGACTTGAACAACGTCATCGTCGCGTTGGCCAGCATGGTGGCGGGATATTTGCTGAAGAAAACGCTCGAATACAACTCCCCTGCCCGCGAGGGACGCGCGCACATGGCATGGAATTTAGTTTTCTTCATCGGGGTATTCCTCTCTGCTGTGAGTTACGGCTTCCATGAATTGGGAAATTACCTGCACTTCCGCTTCTGTTTAGAGGATACGACGAGCGACCTGTGCCGCATCGTCATCTTCAACGATGGCGAATTTAGTCACTGGTTGTTTTTCGCAGGGTTCATCATGGTCAACGCGGCGATCCTGTTTGTGCAAAATATCTTTCCGCATCAAGGAGAGGTCAAAGGCGGCGACATCGCCCTGCTATTGTTGAACTCGCTCTTCTTAGGCTTGGGCGTGATGGCAAACCTCGGTTTTGAAACCATTGGTTTGGATTTGTATATCGTCGCATTACTCGCCATCGTTGCGGCATTCTTGCTCTGGCGAAGAGGCAAACAGCCTATGTTCATCTACTACACGTCCGCGTATTGGCTGGGACTGATAGGCAGTTTGATCGCGCAGGCGTTCAGATAGTTTATTTACAAAAGGGAAAACAACATGACAACAGAGAACATTCTCCAAAACGCAACGGACGAGCAACTCGGTCTGGCAGTGTTCGAGAATCTGTACGACTTGTTTCGCGCCATGGCAAACGACCTGCCCGACGGAAAATTGATCGAAAACGAAACACTATCGCGTCATCTTTCGTTTCCGTCCAATCCCATGTTCAAAGGAGTATGGAAAACAAGATTGTCAGAAAAGGAAGTAGACGCGGCCATCGACGAGACCATCGCGTGGTTCAAAGAGCAAAACGCTCCCTTTTTCTTTTGGTGGACAGGCGGAGGCACGACACCCAAAGATTTAGAAGAACGACTTGCCCAGCGCGGTTTGCTCTCGATGGCAGAACAAACTCAGGAACTCGCAAAAGGGATTCTTTCCACAGAACAAGGTTCTCCCTGCATGGTTGCCGAACTGAGCAAGATGAACGAAACGATTCTCGCAAAAACGCCGCCAGGCTTTGCGATCAACGAGGTCGAAAACGAAACGCAACTATACGATTTCAAGAACGTATTTGTGGAAACCTATGCGATTCCCGAATGGGCAGGGCAGGCATGGGTGGACGCAACGCTGAAGATCGGCATCGGCAAAACTCGCTGGAGGATGTTCGTTGGATATTTGAACGGAAGCCCCGTTGCGACCAATATGCTTTTCAACGGCGCGGGTGTTGCCAGCGTCTATGCAGTGGCGACGATACCCTCCGCGCAGGGGAAAGGTATCGGCGCGGCGATCACGCTCAAACCATTGCTCGAAACGCGCGACAAAGACGGGCACAAATATGCCGTATTGTTTTCTACTGAAATGGGCATCAAAGTCTATGAACGGATTGGTTTTCGCCTGACGAATCTCCGCATTAACCGTTACCTCTGGCGGAACGGATAAACTCACAGCATCGTATCCTTTCGCTGTGGTGTTCTACCAGTGAAACACAAAGGAGACAAAATGGACTATCTTCATCTCATCTTGCGTATCATTCACATCGGCGCGGGCGTGTTTTGGGTAGGTGGCGTGTTGATGATGACGTTCTTTATCGCGCCCACGCTGGGAGCCATCGGCGAAGGCGGACCGAAATTCGTCGCGCACCTCGTGAAGAATTTGAAGTTCACCACACGCATGTCCATCGCGGCGGGGTTGACGGCTCTGGCCGGGGCGTGGCTGTACTGGATCGATTCAAGCGGATTCCAATCCGCGTGGATGATGTCGAGCGTGGGCACCGGATTCGGACTCGGTTCATTCTTCGGGGCGGTTGGATTCGTCTTCGGAATCCTGATCGGCCGCACAACGAATGCGTTAGTCAATCTTGGCGGGCAGATGCAGGGCAAACCTTCGGCTGAGCAAATGACTCAACTTCAAATGCTGCAAAGACGTCAGGGATTGTATTCGCGCATTGCATCGATTTCACTGATCCTGTCAGTGCTTTTCATGGCGATGGCGCGGTTTCTGGTATTTTAGGCGCAGATGAAGTCTAGAAAATTCAAAGCGTTTCTCGCGGTTCTTTTTCTCGCGCTCGTCGCGTCGGTGATCGTCAACCCGAAGGCGCCGCCCACGCGATATTACGATGGCGTCCCGCGCACGCTGGTCATCGCGCATCAGGGCGGAGACGGCGTGTGGCCCGGCGACACCATGTTCGCGTTTGAACAAGCCGTCCAGATTGGAGCAGACGTCCTTGAGATGGACGCGCACATCACGAAGGACGGTCACATCGTGTTGATGCACGACGAAGAAGTGGATCGCACCACCGATGGCGCAGGGCTGATCGAAGACAAAACTCTTGAAGAGTTGAAACGGCTCGACGCAGCGTATGGCTGGTCAATAGATGACGGGAAAACTTTTCCGTATCGCGGGCAGGGAATCCAAGCGCCGACATTGGAAGAGGTCTTCCAACGGTTTCCACAGATGCGTTATGTGATCGAGATCAAGTTGACAAATAACCCGATCGACAAACCGTTGTGCGATTTGATCCGCCAATACAACATGCAGGATAAAGCGCTGATCGGTTCATTCCACGATGAGGCAATGAAAAACTTCCGCGCCACATGTCCCGAAGTAGCGACGTCCGCTTCGCGCACCGAGGTGAGAAATTATGTTTTGCTGGGAAAGGTTTTTCTCTGGGGGTTTTATTTGCCGCGCTTTCAAACGATCCAACCGCCCTGGGACCCCGAAGAGTCGCTGGGCATCCAGATCATGACCGAACGATTCGTGCGCGAGTCGCACGCCAAGAACATCCGCGTCGAACCATGGACAGTGGACGACCCCGAGCTGATGAAACTGTACATCGAATGGGGCGTGGATGGTATCATTACCGACAGACCCGACCTGCTGGTCGAAGCGCTGGGAAAATAAGAACCGCCCTAACTGGAGACACATATGAAAAGTATTTTCAGTTTCTTTCTCGATATTGAAAAATTGATTTACAAGATCCTGATGTGGTTCATCCTCGTCCCCAAGACGTTGGTAAAGATCACGCTCAACCCCGCCTGGGCGCCGGACTATGTGAAGGAGGAGTTGGAGAAAGATCAAACGCCGTTCGACGAATATATTTCCCCCATCATCCTGTTACTGGTGGTCGCGCTGATTCCAGCGGTGGCGTTTAACCTACTACCGACGTTCGGCGCGTCGATCAGTTCGCCCGCCGAAACGCAACCCACCACAGACCGCGTCCTTTCGTTTGAAGTGCGAACGGATTTCCGCTCTTCCTCCAAGGAAATGGATTATTTTCACACCTGGACGGTATCGAGGGTGGGTTCTGCCTCAACGGGGAGTGGCAACCAGGTCATCAAAACCGAAATCCATTATCCGCAGGGACCTGTCAACTTTATCGAGGAGATCGATGACAACACGGTCAAAGATAAGTTCCTGTTTACGTTCCAGGACCCCGGCGAGTATCTGGTCGCTGTATCGGCTGGCAAGTTTGATCCTGATAAGTTCGACGCGGCGAGCCAGCAAGGGATTGTTACCGAGATCCACCCATCCACGTTGCGGGTGATCGTTCCAGTCAAACTGGACGACCCGATCGTGATCTCTAATGAGGAGCGAACCAAAGATACAGAAGCCGCCAACCCGGAGGGGCTCGAATCGTTCACCTCCTCGGTGCAACGAGAGAATACGCTCTTCCTCGCGATTGCCCTCATGCTACCCCCGCTTTTCTTTGCCCTTGCCACGCGGCTCTTTATTACCGCCATCGGCGAAGATACGCTCAAGGAAAGTTTTTATACCCAGTGTTATTACTTTTCACCGTTGAGTTTGGCGATTTGGGCAAGTTATTACGCCAGATATTTCTTTACCTCCGACGCGTACTTTTTTGCCTCCGGCAACCTTGCCTTGCAGATCATCTGGTTGCCGACCTTGCTCGCCGCGCTGTGGTTCGTCCGCGCGGAGGTGAAGACCATCGAAGACGCGCGCGGACTCAACGGTATTCGCTCCCTCGCCGTCACCCTTATTTGTATCGCCATCATGTTGTTCGCGGCAAGCGGCATCTTTCAATTTGCCACACTCCAGGATGATGTCCGCTTACTCGCCATCCGTAGCTACCCGATTCTGGCGGCGACCATGATCGCCGGGTTTGGTCTGGCTTGGTATCGCCGCCGCAGAAGCCGAAACGAGTTCATGAAACCCAGTCACTTTGTGGGGATCGCGGTAAACGCCGTGGTGTTGATCGCGTTATTGGGTTTTGTCTCGGCGCGTTTTGGGACACAGACACAATCGAATGCGGTCCCATCCACTGAACCGCCGCAAGCCACCGCCACCGAACTGGCGGGAGCCACACAACCGTCCACCATCCCCTCTGTCCCCTCGAACCCATCGACCTCAACACCAGAAGCGCAAGACACTCCCACGACAGAACCAGCGGAAAGCCCCACACCGACGCTGAATCCGTTTTATGTGGATGAATTCAATACCGATCTCACCAAATGGTCTACCTTTATGACCAGCGGAGACTCACGGATGGTGATTCCACCGGTCGTGGATCGCGGCGTGCTTCCGCTTCAACTGTTGCAAGTGGACGACCGGGTCGGGCAATACTATCTCATCAACGACGCCTTCTCGTATTCAGACGTTAAAGTGGAAGCGGTGGCGACAAACCGAGGCAACAACTCCAACGGGGTGGGTTTGATCTGTCGCTACAGCAATGTCGGTTGGTATGAAGCCCAGATTTCCAACTCGCAGAGGTTCGCCATTTATGTGGTGGATAGCGTGGGGCTTGTCAGCCAGGGGTACAACGAGGTGCTCACAGGCGAATCGTCTGCCATCCGTTCCGGTCCTTCCACCAATGTCTACACCCTGACGTGCAAAGGCAAAACGATCAGCCTTTCGGTCAACGGCGAACTCGTGGGCGAGTTTGAAGATACCTATTTAGGTCTCACAGACGGCAAGATTGGGCTTTCGATCTGGTCGCCGCAGACCTTACCGGTCATTGTGGATATCGAGACGCTGACGGTCAGCGCGCCGGAGTAAAAGTAGGCAAGGAAACAGATAGAGATGTAAACAAAGAGCGCTGAGGAGACTCAGCGCTCTTTTCATACTTCATAATTCATCCTTCGCCTTTGTCTCTATCTCACCCACACCGTTCGATCTTCAAACGAGGGACGCGGTTTCGATTCCGGTATTCCTTCGGGATAGCCGATATACAAAAACGCGATCAGATGTTGGTCAGGGGCAAAGCCTAAAAACTCTTTCACTTTCGAATCCAGCGCCCATTCGCCTGTGCGCCACTTGGCGGCGAGTCCTTCGGCTTCGGCGGCGAGCAAAATGTTTTGGCACGCCGCGCTCACTGCCATGATGTTTTCGATCTCCAACACTTTCGGTTCGGCGGGCTTATCCACACCGACGGCGATGATGAGCGGCGCGCGGCGAGGCAATGCGCGGGTTTTCTCTAACGCCTCCGCTGGCAGATCAGGATGACGGTCCGCGAAAGAAGCGGCGAACACCTCTCCCAAGTTATTGAGTCCGCTTCCCGTCAACACCGCGAATCGCCAGGGTCTTACCTTATAATGATTCGGCGCCTGCGCGGCCGCGCTCAATAATTTTTCGATCACCGCGCGCGGAACTTCATCCTGCTTTACTTTTGCATTACTCTGTCTGTGATGAATTGCTTCAATGACGTCCATGAAATCCTCCAGCCTATTGATACAATTGTGGCAAAGGTTCTTACCCATGAAAATTTTTTATTCCGAAACGCATCGCAAGCATGACCCATCGTTTGAACTATTTGACGGCGGCTTGCGCGCGCCGTATCTCGAAAACCCCGACCGCATGGATCGCATCCTGAACGCTCTGCGCGAAACAGATTGGGCGGAGATACGGGAACCGTCGGATTTTGGACTCGACCCGATTCTCGCCGCGCACGACAAAGACTACATTGCGTTCCTCGCCTCTTGCTGGACGGAATGGCTGGAGACAAAGCCCAAAGATCCCTCCCTCTTTTTGCCTGCCACGTTCGCTCTTCGGCATCACCCCCAAAAGCCGAAGTCGTTGCTCGGGCGCGGCGGCTACTACATCATGGATCTGAGCGCGTGCATCGTCGAAGGGACATACCAAGCCGCATTGGCTTCTGCGAATTGCGCGCTCAGCGCGGCCGAATCAATTATTCAATCCACCGCTTCGCCCTCCTCTTCATCCTTCAGAATTCAGCCTTCATCCTTTGCCCTATGCCGCCCGCCCGGTCATCACGCCGGCAAAGATTACGCGGGCGGATATTGCTTCATCAACAACGCGGCAGTTGCCGCGCATTGGTTGTCTTCCAAAGGAAACGTCGCGGTGATCGACATTGATTACCACTGCGGCAACGGCACACAAGATATTTTCTATGAACGCAACGATGTGTTGACCATTTCCATCCATGCCGACCCCGACTTTGAGTACCCGAGTTATTTCGGTTTTGCCAACGAACGCGGCAAGGATCAAGGCTTGGGCTTTCATCACAACTTCCCCTTACCCAAAGGCACGGACGATGGATCATATCTCGCCGTGTTGGATCGCGCGCTGGAGTTGATCCGCGAATACAAACCTGCGCATCTCGTCGTTTCTGCCGGCATGGACATTTACGCCGACGACCCGCTTGGCACGATCAAAGTATCGACCGAGGGCATCCGCGAGATCGGCAGACGCATCGCCTTATTGAATCTTCCTTCTGTGATCGTGATGGAGGGCGGATACAATAATGAGGCGCTGGGCAGGAACATCACAGCCTTTCTTGGAGAGTTCAAATGAAAAAACCTTTATCACAAAGGCTTGTATTGAGCGAAGTCGAAGTGACACCAAGCACACAAAGTGAAACTCTACGGAAAGGCGATTCGATTATCGCTCGTCCAACCTTAGTGACCTTTGTGTCCTTCGTGTTAAAAAGGTCTCCTGCTGTCTTTGTCCTGATAATCATACTTACAGCCTGCGGAGTATCGCCCGTTGCGCAAGCGACACCGACAGCCACCGCAAGCGTTGTCCCACCGACAGACACTCCTCAACCCACGCTCACCTTCGCGCCGACCGAAACATTCACCCCGACAATTACCTTCACGCCAAGCATCACCCCGACGTTCACGATCACATCCACGCCGACGTTTTCATTCCCTGTGGTTACGGTCAACAAACAAGCGCATTGCCGCTACGGTCCCTCGCAAGCCTATCTCCACGCCGCAGACTTGTACCCCGGCGATGTTGGCACAGCGCGCCAGCGATTTCTATATAGCAAATGGCTGTACGTGAAATTCGACAAACTGGATTATTTCTGCTGGGTCGCGCCATCCGTTGTGGATGTGGTCGGCGATGTGACCACGCTGGAGTACAAAGAACTTCATCTGCAATCCATCGGGAGCAACATGTACGGCCCGCCGCAGAACGTGTTTGCGGTCCGCGATGGGAAAAAAGTTACGATCCATTGGGACAAGGTCGTGATGACCAACGACGACGACCGCGGCTACCTCCTCGAACTGTTCGTCTGCCAAAACGGCGCGTATATTTGGTGGACCGATTCATACCCCGATCAATTCAAAACTAGTTACACAGTCACCGACGAAGCGGGTTGCAACTTCCCCTCTTCAGGAAAACTATACACCGTCGAAAAGCATGGATTCTCCGAAGCGGCGATTATCCACTGGCCCCCGCCGTAGATATTTTTCAAAGCATGAATCGAAATGCCATCTTCACTCCTTTAATTCTTCTCGCGTTCACAGCGTGCCATGCCAACGCGCCGCAACCTCCATTGCCGACTGCGACACAGACGGACTCGTCCCCCACTGCGACTTTCACCGCCCCACCGACTCTGACCGCCACCCCGCAACCGCATCGTCCGCCGGTTCAACTTGGTCCAAACCAGACGGATTTTCCGACGGGCGTCAATCCGCTCACGGGGCTTGAGGTGCACGACCCGTCGTTGTTAGACCTTCCCGCAGTGTTAGTTTCCATCAGTAACATGCCCGTGACTGCCCGTCCGCAAGCGGGACCCGCGTTCGCGCCGTGGATCTTCGAGTTTTACATCGGCGAAGGCTCCACGCGATTCATGGGCGTGTTCTACGGCGACAATTTGCGCGCGATTCCCAACGTCACTGGCGGATGCAAGGTGCGCGAGGAAGTCTTCTTTCCAACAGGGCATTGGATCGGCAACCGCATCTGGCTCGATGAAAACGCGGACGGCGTGCAAGACAGTTGGGAAGCGGGAGTTGGGGGAGTCTGCGTCCGCTTGCTGGATGCGAACAGCCGAAATGTTTTAAACGAAACGACAACCGATTCAAATGGATATTTCGCCTTCGATCATCCGCGCGATGATGCGATCATCCAAGTCGTCAAACCCGATGCGTATCAATTCACTCTGCAAAATGTCGGCGATGAGGATTCTGATTCGGATGCGGACGCCGAAGGGGAGCTAAAAGTCCCCGCGGGTGAATCAACCCTCCCGTATGTTGACGCGGGGCTCGTCCTCCAAAAAATCCCAACGATGACGGCGAGTCCTGTTGTGACCGGGACTCCTCCGAATTGGTTTTTTCCGCTTGAGCCATATATCGGACCTGTGCGGTCGGGGCGACTCACGTACAACCAGATCGGCGGGATGTTTCCGAATAGTTGTCTCGTGTATGCGAGCGCAGCGGAGGACATCGGCGAGCAACTTGATGCGTGCGAGATCGTTTATGGCGTGGATAAAACCACGCCCAACAGCGCGTTGCTCACGCGCGCGCGGTTGCGCGAACTCGCAAAGAATGCGTTGAACCCGCGGCAACCTGTGAATTATTCGGGAAATGTTTTCTCCGATTCAATTCTGAACGA
Source organism: Candidatus Defluviilinea gracilis (assembly GCF_057138825.1). Lineage (NCBI taxonomy): Bacteria > Bacillati > Chloroflexota > Anaerolineae > Anaerolineales > Candidatus Villigracilaceae > Candidatus Defluviilinea > Candidatus Defluviilinea gracilis. Next base: position 68,428 of record NZ_DBNHEF010000049.1, on the reverse strand, counting down.
CGGGCGTATTGCGAATGAGATCGATGTCTTCTACAATTCGTTCACGCAATCGGGCTGGCAATACGACCCGATCTCGCAAACGTATTTGCGTTGGACAGACCGAGCCGATCAAACTGGAAATCTTTTTCCCGCAACAGATCGTCTGACGGGCAGGCAAATGGCGTTTGAAAATGTGATCGTATTGTTCGCCGAACATTCGCGCTATCGTCATAATCAACTTGAGATTTTGCTCGGCGCGGGTCAAAAGGGAGTCGCGTACTTATTTCGTGATGGACAAGTTTTTAGAATCCAATGGTCAACATTGAATCGTGAATACGAGAAGGCGACAGGTTTGCTTCGTCCGATCTATTTTGTCGATTCGTTCAACAACCCCATTCCTCTCCACCCAGGCAGAACGTGGATTCATTTGATGACTCCATTTTCATCTGTGAGCGATCAAGGCAACGGCGCGTGGCTGGCGCAATTTGTTCAACCCGCCGATCCGTTGGATACGCCGACGCCGTGAAAGGCAAGGGAGGATTAGAGAATTAGAAGATTGAGATTAGAGACTGGAGACTGGAGATTGGAGATTGGAGATTGGAGATTGGAGACTGGAGATTGGAGATTTATGAATTTCTATGCCGCAAAACTAAAATTCCTTTTCGAGAAAAACGCGAATCCATCCCAAGCCGCGCCGATGAAGAAGTATATGCGCGATCAGTTCGAATATTTGGGAATCAAATCTCCGCAGGTGAAGGAGTTGCTTCGGGAGCATGTGAAACTTCATGGCATGCCAACGCTTGAGGAGATGGACGAGATCGCTCTCGACTTGTGGAGCCTGCCTCAGCGCGAATTTCAATATGTTGCGATGAGTTTGATGGAGAGGCTGGAAAAGAAACTGCCCGAGTCGTCTATCAAAACGCTGGAATATATGATCACGCACAAATCATGGTGGGACACAGTGGACAACATCGCACACATCGTCGGCGCGCATTTTCGCCGCTTCCCCGATGTGAAGGAAAAATATCTCGCCAAATGGCGTAAGTCAAAAAATATCTGGCTCAGGCGCACGGCGATTCTGTTTCAACTCGACTACAAGAAAGAAACGGATTTTGATCTACTGCGCAAGATCATCCGCGAGAACCTCGGCTCGGATGAGTTCTTCATCAACAAAGCCATCGGCTGGTCATTACGCCAATACGCGCGAGAGGATACAAAGGCAGTGAAAAGGTTTGTGAAGGAAACCGACCTGCATCCCATCAGTCGGCGCGAGGCGATGAAGCATTTGAGGTAAAAGTAGCCGGTGGCTTCGCTTGTCGTCAATTCTGCAATCAGTGGCTTGTTTTTATCATCTGTCCCCAAGTTCTTTGGACGAGAACGCCCACACCTATCCCAGCCAACAGACCAATCAAGATACCGGCGATGAGTTTGATGAGTTCATTGGAGGTTTGTGTGATTACAATTTGTCCAAGATACCTGCCAGCCAAGCCCGCGAGCGCCATTGCAAGGAGAATACCGAATACTTCAAGAGCAATCTTGCGCACCAACTCGCCACTCGTGAGATTGCCTCGCTTGTACAACTCCCTTTGCTTCTTGATAATAGGCAGAATGACTACGCCGAAACTTAGCAGGAGTAGAGACATGCCAAGAACTGGCATGGCGGATGGAAAGAACCACATCAAGATAACCAAAATCACCAAAAGTAATAAACCAACAAGCTTCATCTCGTCTCCTTTCGCTTATTTTTAACATTATGGTATAGGTGTCGCAACAAAAATTGAATAGTTAGTCGAAAGACCATTGTAAGGCGTCAAATATTTCAAGGCCAAATCTGCATCGCCATATTCTTCTTTTAGTATATTTCTATAATCCTCAGGCTTGAAATACGCCAATGAAACTATGGAAAATTCAGACTTGCAAGGCGAACCGTCGACATTCGACAGTGTTGTTCCCTGATAGCAACCTACAGTTATCCCGATATTGGGATAATAGAAGTGAATAGATTTTTTCCAATAGTCCGGATGAATTGTTGGGCTTGAAACTAAAATCACTCCATCTGGTTCTCCAAAAACATCAAGAACCTGACCCATTATCAACATGTCGTTTATGTAAATGCGGTCAACCACATCATCGTCATCCTCTTCAAATATAAACGATATTATTGGGGGAGAACCATTAGGATGATAACGATATGATTCATCAATGAACCTAATCTTGATAAACTGATAACCTGATAAGTATTCCCCTTCTTCAATTTGAATCTGGCTTGAATCTGCCGGGAACGTATCAAGCACATTTCGTATTTCCTGCCTTGTGGAAACACCTGTTTGCAGTCCATTCCAGCAGGGATTCTCGCACCCAGTTTGGTCAAATTCTGCAGGGGAAGCTGGAATTTCTTCAGACCAGAAAAGAATTCCGCAAGATAATCCACCGCAAAGTAACAAGCCAAAACTAAGAATCAACAACTTTTGCTTATATATTCGCATTTTAGTTCTCCTACTTATCTGTCAAAAAATCCCAGCAAATGATCTATGATAAGAATCAAGTTGTTTCTTTGCTTATTCACAATCTGGTATCCACTCCAAACAGCCAGTTTTCTCAAACTGCTTGAACGCATCCAAAGGATTAACCCAATTTGGTTCATTGATGCCAAATTCCCGAATGTATTTCAAGAAATCCTCCTCGCTGGCAAATCCTACCTCGATCTTCTGATCGGGTACAATAACTATCCAATGCCACATCGGATCAGTAGGGAATATTTGTGGATTGGTTGGAGCAAAGATCATGATCGCGTCATGATGCACGGCTATTTTTTCTATGCTTCGAATGCGAGTTACGGGAGGATTCTCAAGTAGGTCCATTTGCCAACCTACGGATGTGCCTTCATCCGTTACTACCCTGTATGGCTTGATCAACGGCACGACCAAAAACTTTCCTTCTCCGGAATCCTCGTAGAACGGGTCGCTCTGCCGATGTTTTTTTTGAGACAAACCTCTGCAACTCAGTGTAGAGATCAGCAGGATAAGCAGGGCAAAAATTGGTGCGTATTTCATGATCTTGTTTTCCTTGAAATAGAATGATAAAACGATTTATCTGTCATTTGACCAGTGAGCTTGTACTTGCATTTCATTATTACCCCCAAGGATATCGTGATATAGAAAGCCCAATATTTTCGTGACAGCATTGTATGCGCTGCTTCTATCCTTGGACGGCTCCAAGTCGAGCTCATCCTCAAGAGCATAATCAATATGGGAAGGAATCGGTTCATCTTGAAAGAATTCACTAACCCTCCCGTTTTCAGGTCTAGCAAAAGTCCATTCCAATCAATGATTCTTTTTTCGATTTCGCCACCATCGCCAAAGAGGCTTCCCTATCCAAGAACCTACAATCCCAGCCAACCAAAGTATCCATAGATTTGGTAAATGCTCCATAGTGTTACTCCTGATTTGACGATTTCCAAGGGCGGCGTTCCCAGGCTTGATACGCCATTGAAATAGTTCCCCAAACAAAGAAAAAATGAAAAACCAACCCCATGAGGGAATACCCTATTGTGCCGCCATGCCTTTCTGCAACGCCGGATAGAAAGGCTCCAAAAATACCTGCTATTGGCGCAAGCGATAGCACAGACATGGCAATAACTCTGCCGAGACAGGATCGAGGCGCGAAGATTTCTGTATGAAGGGTTTCGGAAAGTTTCTCGTTGAGAAGTGGCAACATTGCCGCAAGCACGTACATTGCTCCCAATGGAGCAATAACCTTCCATGAGGGAAAACTTGCGTATACAAGATTGAGGCAAGCTACACCGATCACCGCTGGCATTATAGTTATTGAAATTAAGTACCTCGATATCCAAGACATCAATTTGTTTTCATCGTAGATGCGATATGCGATGCCAGACATAAAAAAAATAGCGCTACATCCTAGCGCGATATACATAGAAAAATAATTGAAGATTATTTTTCTATCTCCCGTTGGTGTGACTCCTGCCAGTGATACAGTGACTGCCAACACAATTACTCCCACAAATATATATTTTATTACTTCTGCCGATTTCTTCTGTTTATTCATAGGTTACGGCTCCGGTGTTTGATTAGGGATACCCTGGGTGTGTTGGTTGGCGATGACGGCATAGGAGTTGTTAATGCGCGCTCAGGAGTTTACTGACCCATGTTGTTGCATACAGAAATATGTCGAATTTAGGGTATAGAAATTAAACGCCAATCCATCATGTAAAGAGTCACTCTTTCTGGCAGACCTAACATTTGATTGTTCAAGAGAATTTTGCTTTCGCCCGTTGATAAGTCGAGCAGATTTATGACGCCAAGCGCGTTTATATTGTCAATTGCTACTTCATTTGATATCGGAGACCATAGAAAAGTTCCAGATGTGTATTGAACCGGCCAGATAACATCTGTTTTCCCGGTCTCCGTATTACTAACACAAAACAAAGATTTTTCCTCCCGGTAGCCATAATAACCAATGAATTTACCATCAGGCGACCAACGCACGTCACCACCAAATTGCGTATTACAATCTTTCGGGTCAATTAGCAAGCGAGTGTTCGTTAGTCCATCTTTTGAAATATTACCAATCCATAATTCTGCGTTTGCTGGATAATTTGCTTGTACGGGGTATGTAAGTTTCGTGCCATCAGGCGAGAATCGGTAGGAGGAGCCACTAAGGAAAATAGGGAGCCCGCTATAATTCGATAATTCTTGAATTAGTTTTTGTGTGCCGTCTAAAGTGACAAGATAAACGTTTTTATTTTGCGTTAGCCAATAAGAACCCTCAGGTGATGTTAATAATGCGCCTCCCGAAGGGGAGATTTCTGTAACCACGCCAGACTGAAGGTCAATGCTATAAAGTGAACTATTCCCATATTTGATTCTAGATTCAACTAAAACAATTCTGTCTGTTAGCCAAACAGCATCAGGGAAACCATTATTCAATTGAGGATGTTCAACAGCATCAAGAATCTTTATTGGGTTATCACCATCATACCTACTAACCCAAAGCCCTTCCTCATTCTTGTATAGAAGTTGTTTACCAGATGGTGACCAGCCATAGGCAAATTGCGCTTTTGGGATCAGTGAAATCTTATTCCTATCTATATCATAGATAAACGCTTTAGACGATCCATTGATAAGAATTTGTGATGTGCGACTGTCCGCGGGAGATTGTTTATAAAACATCGCAAAAACAATTATTAATGAGCCCAACAAGAGTAGGATAAATAAAAACTTTTTGTTTTTCATAGTAATACCTTATTTGCAATCATGATGAGTTCCATCGTTAAAGTAATATTGAGTACTATATTGTCCGTACTCTATATATACTGGAGTCCCCTCATCCATAGGAAGCGATACACCTGTTGGTGTCGCACAGTATGATGTAACGCTAAAGGCTATCTCTGGATGACCTTCGAAAGGTAATACTGGCAGATTGTTGGGCCAAACCAAAAGCCCTGTTGACGGATCGTAAGCGGGAGATTCCATAAGCATAGTGGCTACCTGTAAAGTTTGATCCCAATTGGTTTCTATCGCATCAGAGTTTTGGTGAGGGTAGGGCGCATTAAAAGCATTAAACGCTGGTTCTTGCCCGCTTTGGCCGTCTTCAGTTTCATAGTCGTAAGGCTGAGAAATGACGTATAAAATCAGGCTCTGATATTGTTCTAACGACAGACTTTCTACTCTTATTCCTCTGTTCCGAAGAATGGAATTAATGCGGTTTATCGCCACCTGCATTACGTTTGCAGAGGTAAGAGCATTAATACTCGATCCACCTTCGCCATATAGAGTGTGAGCCAGCATAACTGATGGAGAATCATTTGGCGATAGGCATACTGATTTTATTCCATCTTTCTCCGACTCAATACAATAACCCTGCCAATAGTTTACATATTCTGCAGGTGTTCTGTAAGAGATTGAGGGAATTATGTATTCTATACCGGCATTGATAATACATATCACCTTGTTGGGATCTGTGTTGGGGACATAATAAATTTGATTATTTGGATTAGCGTCGCTATTATTGGCTTCAACAAACTCATCCACAGTTATTCCATATCGCACAGCGATATTTATACACACATCATTTGGTTGTACAACATATACTGCTGGTGGTAACGTAAACGGTATGGGTGTAGTTGTTGCCGTCGGTGGAACTGTTGGTGGGATAGGCACGGGTGTCTCGGTAGATGGGCAGAGTGTTGGCGTGGTCGTTGGTACAGACGGCACATTTCCCGTTCCACATGCGGAGAGAAGCATGCCGAGTAGCAACAACCCAACCACGATGCCGTGAAATCGCTTTTTCTTTCCGGTGGTGAGAACACCTGCCACCGGCAAGGCGCCAATACCTGCCAGATTGAAAAGCGAGACAGCGGGCGGAGTGAAGATTGGTTGTCCCAAACAATTGAGATAATAGGTTGTTCCTGCAATTGCGGCAAGGGTCACTGTTCCTGCGGTTGCCCAAGCCGCTGTGGGATGAGTTTGAAACAGGCTAAAGAGACTCGCCCAGCCATTTTGAACTGTCTCCATCGCCATGTTAGCGTTGTTCTTTACGGTATCAACTACAGGCTTGATGTATGGTTGATAGATATGTTCATTAATCCACTTCGCCGATTCCTTGACAACCTCTTTGATCTTTTCCGCCGCTGGTTTGATATAAGGTTGATAGACTCTTTCGTCAAGAACAATTACGACAGGTTCAACGATTTTGTCCTGCACAAAGGTTGTGACAGTGTTCCATGTTTTTTGAATTGGCTCAACAATATTCTCCTGCGCGAAGTCTACTGCCTTGTCCCACCAGTTGGTTTGTGCTTCCTGCTCACCCTGTCTCATCGCGGCATAATAGGCGGCATAGCCTGCCTGCAACTCTTCGGCTTTCCGCTTCTCCTCTGCCGCTTTTTGTGACGCTTGCCAATGGGCTTCCTCTTCTTTCTCAAAGCGCGTCATCTTGTTCGCCATATGTTCGTTCTGCGCGTCCCGCCTCATCTGCTCCGCTTCCAAATTGGACGCATACGCTCCGGCGTTGAAGACGCCATCTCTGGTCGCATCCTTGATCGCCTTGCTTCTGGCCGCCGCATCCATTTCCTTGCCATGCTTCGTTTTATATTCCCGATTCGCCTCATAGATCGCCGCGCCGTTGGCGTCCCATATCTTTTGTAATTCTTTGCGTTGTTTAGCGAGTTCCTTCTCTTGGCGGGTCAACGATGGCTCTTCATCTCGACTGGCGCGGGCTTTGACTTGCTCCGCTTCATCTCGACTGGCTCGATGCAACGCTTTGCGCTTCTTCTTTTCTTCCAACGCGGTAGCCGTTGCCCAGCCAATGAGCGCGGCGGCGGTTGCGCCCCACAGGATGTTTGAGTTGGATGAGGTGGAAGCAGAGGCTGTACCCGTAGCCAGCAATAGGGAATTTTGAGTAACTTCTTTGGGGTCTGTGGTTAATCCACCAAAACTTGTTTGCGGCGGCGTTGTTAATGATGAGTTTGCGATAGGCAACTCATCCTCATCGAACAATTCCTGTGGTGGAAGGAGTGGTTCCTGATTGTTTGTAATCGTAGGCTGGAGCAAAGAGAACACTGCGGGTTGGGGAACAATCACCCTGCCCAATCCGAAACGCTCATTGCCTGCTTGGTCTTTAGCTTTGATCCACACCAGATATTCGCCGGGCGGAGCAACCGTGCCATCCCTGAACTTTCCATTCCATGTGATCTCACCTTTAAACTTGTCCCCTGAAACTTCTTCATCCCACGTGACTTTTTTGTATTTCTCGTCTTCATCTTCAATCACGATACGCAATGCCGCAAGTCCGCTGCCATCATCCTGAATGTTGTACCCAATAGTCTTGTTCACTTCCCATGAAGAAAGAAGGTCAATCGCGGGGGCTGTAGTGTCTACATAAAATTCCTGAATAGGAGTTTCAGTCTGATTCCCCGCATTATCGGTCGCTTTGAACTGGATCGTGTGATAGCCGTCCGTAAAAGAGACAGGAGAGGTGTACGCCTGATAAAGCCCGCTATCGGCGGAAACTTCGAGTGAAGCAATGCCCGAAGTGAGATCGCTGGCGCTGGCTGTGACTTGCATGTTGGAACTATACCACCCGTTGCCTCCCATCGCGCCGTTTACATTCAGGCTGATGGAAGGTGTGACCGTGTCTACCGAAATGGTGGTTGATGAGTTGGAGACATTCCCTGCATTGTCTACGGCGTGCACATCAACGGCATACACTCCATCATTAAGGGTGGTCGAGGCTGTCCATGCTCCGCCATTGACCGACAACAAGACACTGGATAATCCTGATGTGGAGTCTGAACCAATGGCAGTAACCGTTGTAGAAGAAACATACCAGGTATTCGTCCCGTTTGAGCCGATGACATCCAGACCCACATTCGGCGACATTGCATCCACTTTGGCGGAGAGACTTCCCATCTCGGAACTGTCGCCATACGATGATAACGCCCAAAAGGTGAGATCATTGTTGCCTTCGCTCAAAGGCACATCGCACGAAGAACCCGAACAGGCAAATGTTTGTCCGTTCAACGAGCCTTCAACCGCGAGAATGTTGTAACCCGCTAAAGGCTCGCTTCCATTCAGGGTAAGCGTAGGCAAAGTGTTACACCAGCCATTGTTCGAGTTGCAATTTTGCAGGGAACTGCTAATGGCCGCAGGAGGTAAGTTGATTGTCTTTTCTACGACTTCTGATATGGTGCCGAGTTTGTACGAATAGGTGGCATCGCCGCAAGCGCTACCCGGCTTGCGTTTCCACTCGCAGACGATACAATCGTCCGCCTTATTTCCTTTTTTATCAAGGCAATATGGAGCCTTATTATTGTCCCGCGCCCACACACCATAATCATACGTGTCCACTTCGCTCGTGGTAGTTGTGCGATCTGGTCCAAGATAATCTGCCAAGACAGGTGTGACAATTCCTAAAATCAGAACTGTTATAACAAAATACAAGAGCGATTTGCGTTTGATATGGATAAGATCAGATTTGCCTTGCATGGTTTTCCTGCCAATCAATGATGATGACTTCTAATGAAGCCGCAGGAGCATACAGGCGAATAGTGATGTAGGAGTTTACAGGCTTGTTTGGAATGGATTACAAATGCGAAAGGCTGTCTGACAGATTTTTATCTCGAAACCTGCCGCCAAAAGCAATCTCCCTCAACGGTGAAGAGAGTGCTTCTCGAAGACTCTCAACGACATCAGCGGTTCCTCAAAAACTTCGTCGCGTCTGAAAAGTGACCTTTGAGATAATCGCGCACGGCGGGTTCTATGTCCATTTCATCCAACGCTTTGTGCATGCACCATTCCCATTGACTACTTTCCGTCTCGCCGATGGAGAATGGCGCGTGACGCATTCGTAAAGCAGGATGACCACGCGATTCGATATAGAGTTGCGGTCCGCCCGACCAGCCAGTGAGGAACATGAAAAGTTTTTCGCGCGATTGTTTCAAACTCTTCGGATGAATGGCGCGGATGTCCGCGGCTTCAGGCGCGGAATCCATCAAGTCGTAGAAGCGGTCAACGAGTTTGCGGACGCCCGTCTCGCCGCCGAGGAGTTCGTAGAGGGAGTGTTCGGAGTCGATCATTAGAAAGAACTACCCCACCACCCGCATCTCCCTCGGCATATCGGACAACACGTCCGCGCCCGAGTCGGTGATGACAACATTGTCCTCGATGCGTACGCCGTTTCGTCCAGCCAGATAAATCCCAGGCTCAACCGTGAACGCCATGCCGGGTTCGAGCAATTGCATATTGTCGCCGCGCATGTAGGGGTCTTCGTGTCCCTCCATGCCAATGCCGTGACCGGTGCGATGCGTGAAATATTTTCCGTAGCCAGATTGTTCGATCACGTCGCGCGCGGCTTTGTCCACATTTGCGCATGGGACGCCCGGCTTCGAGGCGGCGCGACCAGCCGCGTTCGCCTCCTGAGCGATCTTGTGGATTTTTTCGTACTCGGCATCCACCTCACCCACTGCAAACGTGCGCGTGAGGTCGGAGATATACCCATCGCGCGCCGCGCCCCAATCCACCACAAGCAAATCGCCCGCTTGTAATTTTCTTTCCGTCGGCGAGGCGTGCGGATTTGCCGAGTTCGGTCCCGCTGAAACGATGGGACTGAATGGCATTTCAGGATCGGAACCATGCTTGAACAATTGCATCATCAACTCTGCCGCCACCTCTTTTTCGCTCATGCCAATTTTGATGAACGGAATCGTCGCCTCAAGCGCGGACTGGGCGATCTGCACCGCGCGGCGCATGGCTTCCACTTCCGTTCGATCTTTTCGTAAGCGGAGTTGGGATAGCGCATCGCCCGCGTCGGGGAAGTCCGCTTCGGGGGCGGCGTTCTTCACATAATTGAATTCCAGCAGACGCAATTGCCGCGACTCAACGCCAACCCGCTTCCCATCGAGATCGAGAGCCTGCGCCGCCTTGCGGAACGCCACATCCCATTCGGCTGGGTTTTCGGGATACGAAAACACTTGCAGTTTGTATGGAAGATTTGCCACCTTTTGCAATTCCAATTCAGGGAGGACAAGCGCGGGGATTTGGTCTTTTGCAAAAAACAAAACGACGGGACGCTCCATCAAGTGGAAGTTCAGCCCGGTGAGATACTTGAGGGTTGGACCCGGATTCAGGATCACTGAATCAAGTCCACCCGTCGAAAGCGAAGCGTTGAGTTTGTCCAAGCGTGATTGAGTCATGTGAGTCTCCTTAAGCATGTTATCGCGTTGAGCGGAGCGTAGCGCAGTCGAAACGCAGGGATGGCGTGTACGTGTGTCCTTCGACTGCGGGACTTCGACGTACACTCAGTCCCTCCGCTCAGGATGAAAAGTTAATCCAAATTATGATTCTTCTTCGAGAAGAAATACGTGATCCAATCCACTGCGACGGGGAAGAGCGTGTCGAACGTGGTGATGATGCGAAACCACCACGGGATAACCAGCGTGCGGCGCGGACGTTTGGCAACTTCGACAACGCGCCGAGCGACATATTCAGAAGTGAGATGCGGATACTTGATGTGCCTGATCGTTTTGCGCGCTTGCGTGCGTTCGAGTTTATCGCCGAACTCAGTGACGGCGGGACCGGGATAAATGCCCGAAACTTTGATGCCGAGGTGACTCACTTCGCGGCGAAGCGCGTCGGTGAACGCGCGCGCGCCGAATTTGCTGGCGGCATACGATGTGATCGTGGGCGCGGCAATAAGACCAGCGACAGACACCATGTTGATGACGTGACCTTCGCCGCGTTCGAGCATGTGCGGAAGGACGGCGCGCGTGACGAGCATCGTGCCGATGAGGTTGACGCGGATCAGCGTTTCGATGTCGCGTTCGGGTTTGAGATTCTCGAACCAGTTGACCGCGCCATAGCCCGCGTTGTTGAAAAGGATGTCAATGTTGCGATAGAGATCGAGCGCGGTCTGCACCATCACTTCGATCTCGGCGCGTTCTGAAACATCTACAGGAATGGCAAGCGCTTCGCCGCCTTTGCTTTGAATCTCAGCCGCGAGCGTTTGCAATCTATCGAGCCTGCGCGCGGTGAGGATGACTTTGCATCCTTCTGCGGCAAAAAGTTTCGCGGCGTCTTCGCCGAATCCAGAGGATGCGCCCGTGATGAGGACGACTTTGTTTTTGAGTGAATTTGACATAATTTTTTTAAACACAAAGGACACAAAGTACACGAAGAAAAACTACGGAAAGGCTATTCGCTCGTCACGTGTCCAACCTTAGTGTCCTTTGTGTTAAATTTACTCGCTCTCTTCTTGCGTTTCTTCCTTATTCTGCTTCTTCGGTCGCGGCGGTTCGATGACCGCATCTTTGCCGAGCGCGATCTGCAAGACATCATCCATGTGCTTGACTGGGATGATCTTCAATTCTGATTTCGCGGTCTTCGGAAGTTCGGTTAGGTCTTTGAGATTCTTTTCAGGTAGAATAACGGTCTTCAATCCCGCGCGATGCGCGGCAAGCACTTTTTCGCGCACGCCACCGATGGGAAGGATTCGTCCGCGTAAAGTGATCTCGCCCGTCATGCCGACGTGTTTGAACACGGGACGACCCGTGAGCGCGGAGATGATCGCGGTCGCCATCGTAATTCCAGCAGACGGTCCGTCTTTCGGAATTGCGCCTTCGGGCATGTGGACGTGAATATCCATGCGCTCGAAGACTTCGAGATCAATTTTCAATTCTGCGGCGCGTGATTTGATGTACGTCAGCGCGGCTTGACCCGACTCTTGCATCACGTCGCCCATCTGACCCGTCATTTGCAATCCGCCTTTGCCCTCGAGAACCGCGACCTCGACGGGCATGATCTCGCCGCCGTTTTCCGTCCACGCGAGGGATGTGACCACGCCCACTTCATCCGTGCGTTCGGCTTCGGGCTGGAAGACTTGTTGCGGACCGAGATACTTTTCTATCGAATCGGCTTTGACGGTTGACTCGAACTTCTTCCCCTCCGCTTTCATACGCGCCACCTTGCGACAAATCTTGCCAAGTTCGCGTTCCAAATTGCGGACGCCCGCTTCATACGTGTACTCGCGGATAATCTTCCGCACTGCGTCGGCTTCAAACGTGAGGCTGAGTTCCTCCACGCCATTCTCTTCCACCTGACGAGGGATCAAGTAGCGGTTCGCAATTTCAAGTTTCTCTTCTTCGATGTAGCCAGGGAACTCGATCACTTCCATGCGATCCAACAACGGAGACGGAATACTTCCCAGCGAATTCGCCGTTGTGACAAACATGACCTTCGAAAGATCAAACGGCAATTCCAAATAATGATCGCTGAACGTGTTGTTCTGTTCGGGGTCGAGCACTTCGAGCATCGCCGAAGCGGGGTCGCCGCGGAAATCGGAGTACAACTTGTCAATCTCATCCAGCATGAACAGCGGATTCGACGTCCCCGCCCGTTTCATGGTTTGGATGATTCGCCCAGGCAACGCGCCGATGTAAGTGCGGCGATGTCCGCGAATCTCGGCTTCATCGCGCACGCCGCCAAGCGATACGCGCGCAAATTTTCTTCCAAGCGCTTCGGCAATCGAACGTCCGAGTGATGTTTTTCCAACTCCAGGCGGACCAACGAAACACAGGATCGGCTGGCGTTCTTTCTTCGGCTTCAACGAACGGACGGCGATGTATTCCAGAATCCGTTCTTTGGCTTTCTTGAGTCCGTAGTGATCGCGCTCCAACGTTTTGCCCGCGTTCTTCACGTCGAGATTATCGGGCGAGAAATTCGACCACGGCAGTTCGAGAATCCAATCAATGTACGTGCGGATGATTCCCACTTCGGGCGCCATCGGCGGCATTTGGTTCAGGCGTTCGAGTTCCTTCATTGCGACCAACTTCGCCTCATCGGGAAGATTCGCCACATCAAGTCGCTTCTTCAAGTCGTTCGCGTCGCGCGTGAAGATGTCGCCTTCGCCCAACTCGTTTTGAATCTGACGCATCTGCTCGCGCAGATAAAACTCGCGCTGACTTTTATCCACTTCGCTTTGCACCTTCGAGTGGATTTCGTCTTCGAGCTCCAACACGTCCACTTCTTGCGCCAAAATTTTATTCAGTGCTTGCAATCGTCCACGCACATCGAGCAACATCAACAGGCTTTGCTTCGCTTCGTAATTCAACGACAGCGACGTGGCGAGCATGTCCGCAAGCCAGCCAGGTTCGGAAATATTCATCGCGAACAAATGCGCTTCTTCGGGAATCGAACGATCCAACTGCACACAACGATCGAAGAGGTCCAAAGCCGAACGCATGAGCGCGCTCGTTTGGCGGTCGGCAGTTTGAGGTTCCGCAATGACGCGGGCTCGCACTTTCAAATAGGGCACACTGCGCACGAACTCCACAACTTCCACGCGGCGGCGTCCCTGCACAAGCGCGGAGTGCGAGCCGTCTGGCATGGCGAGCAAACGCCCCACTGCCATCTCCACGCCAACGGGCAGAAAATCTTCGACGCTGGGGTTGTCAATGTCCGCGTCGCGTTGCGTCAGCCCGATCACGGTCTGCCCTTTGCGCTGCGCCTCCTCCACCGCGAGCAACGACGATTCGCGCCCGATAAAAATCGGCGAGACCATGCGCGGGAACACGACCAGATCGCGCAACGGCAACACCGCGGCTTCGATCATGCCATCGGCATCCGCCTCGCGATTCGCAATGCGATACAACTCCTCCGTGCGTTGAGAGAGGGTCAGATCAAAATTTTCTTCTTCGGTCCAATCTTTTGGGTGACTCATTCGTCCTCTTCATCACATCCCTAAATCCCTGACGAATGAGGAACAAAGGGGTAATGAGTTTCGTTGGCTAACTTTAAGAACAATTCGTAATTACAAGGTATTTTATCCTGTATCACAAAAATCTGTTTATGAATTTAGGGTGTCCCGTAATCAACGGGAAAGAGCCTCACCACGAAGGACACAAAGTCTTGCGTTGAGTTCGTCGAAGCGACACAAAGGGGGGAAAAGAGCCTAGATTCCTTGTGTTTTTCCTTTGTGACCGTCGTGTCCTTTGTGTTTGAAAAATGGTTTCCCGTTTAAAACGGTAGAGCCTGAATTTACATCTTATATCAGTCTTGGCGAAAAAAAAAAACATCGGATACAATTCAGTCGCACAAATACATATGGAGGAGTAACAGCGTGAAATCCCATAACACACAAATAACCATACTTATCGCGGATGATCACCCCTTGGCGCGCGCCGGCATTCGAACTTTGCTTTCACAAGCAAAGGATATGGAAATCATTGGGGAAGCACAGGACGGATATGAAGCGCAGATACTTGTAACAAAACTCCGCCCGCAAGTCTTAATCCTTGATTTGAAAATGCCCGGGTTGCGCGCTTCAGAACTTGAAAAGTGGGTGCGGGAAAAATACCCCGAAATCATTACCCTGGTTTTAACAGCACACGACCGAGATTCCTACCTAGCCGCGATGATGGACGCAGGCGCCGCCGGGTACTTAAGCAAGGAAGAATCCGAAGAACGATTAATTGGCGCAATCCGCCGCGCCGTAAACGGAGAAATAATTTTTGATAAGGCGCAACGCGATAGGGCAAAACGATGGCGCAATGATGTAGGAAGTAAAATTGATCAATTGACTCCTCGCGAATTTGAAGTTCTCCAATTTCTCGCAAAAGGCATGGATAACAAAGAAATCGGGAAATCTCTTGAGATCAGCGCAAAAACGGTCGCGTATCATATCACTCGTATCATAGCAAAATTACAAGTGAAATCGAGACAAGAAGCCACGGTTTGGGCGTTGCAACATTTGTCTGACAACCTCGAATAATTCCCAAGGTCAGACCTCGAAATATTCCCAGTGACAAATAAGAAGAGGGGTATAAAATCGTCTTGTAGCATAATCAACATCCGACAGAAGCATGATCTAATCGCCAAAACTCAGTATCCAACTTGAAGGAGATCATAATGTATCGAAAGATTCTTTTTGTGATGATCGTTCTCGCACTGTTAGCGCACCCCACGCGGAACGCGCTAGCCCTTTGTAGCGGAAGCGGTTGCAACGGTACTGACCCAGCAACTACAGGTTGTTCAGCTGATGGAGTAACGGTTCGGCAAAAATGGCCCTATGGGAATCCAGGCCCTATCAAAGTTGAACTAAGAAGATCAGATACTTGTGTTACTTTCTGGGCACGCACGTGGAACTATTCAGCTTTTTACTACTACAATAATGCGACTTTGAAAAATTACTATTGGGAGCAAAGATGGTCTCCACCCAACGACTCCACGTATTCAGATCAACAATCTGGAAATAGCGGCTTTCAAGCGTGCGGCGATTATTCTACATCACCCATAACCTGGCCTGTCAACAGCCCTAGCTGGAAATGCACATCTACTTATTAAAGGAGTTAGCATGTTTAAGCAACAAAAAACTACCACAACTATATGGTTAATTGCATTGGTTGCAATTGCTGGACTGATTTTCCAAATCACAGAAGCATCGGCGCGAGAGAATATGAGGTACTTCACCCAGCCAGACTTTGAGACATTAAATCTTGCAAACCAAGCGAATCAGGTAACGGTAAGCGACATAACATTCCGACTGATTGCGGCTCATCAGAGCGGCGAAAATTATCAAGTGGATCTATGCTTTACTTTGCCAGATAGCCGAGACTGGCTCATTGCAAATCGTGGCGACGAAGTAATACTCAGCATAACTGACGAGATCTTCTTTCCTGTTGAGGAGGGAACGATTAATTGGATACCATCACCTGATGGCAGGAAGATAGAGCGTTGTGAATACTTACTTTTCCCCGTTGTCGTTGACAAAGATGCGCAAGATGTTAAATTGACCCTTCGGCAAATCTCAGTATCCCCGCCCGAGATGCTGGATTGTCCAGCAATTCAAAACAAACTGGACGAAGCAAATAGCGGTATAAAGATTAGGTGTAATGTCGGCAATGGGCAGTCAGGCATTGATATTCTTGCAAAACCTTCTAGCATGACGGAACTGGCCGCGCGAAATATAGCGTACGAGGTTATCGCAGATGCGCGTCTTGGACCTTGGGAATTTGAAATCAAAGGCTCCACACCATAGAGTCGCCTGGCTACTGCTACTACAGATATCAATAATATACGGCACGCAAGGAAATTGTGCGCTTCCCTTGCGTGCCGTAGCCATTAGGAATAGCAATGCAAAAAAACTTATCTAAGATTCGAATTAGTCGTTTATTCGGACTTCTACTGCCTTTTCTTATCGGTCTCTTAATCGGCTCTACGTTGAGTACCTACTCATTGCAAGAAACTCCATCCAATGCATATCCAAGCATTCATGCTAACGGGCTCAATATGGAACTAACGAGGTCTCAACCCGAGGGGATAAATTATCGCCTTGAAATTTGTTATGATCTTCCAGATGCAAGCGATTGGATGTTGACCAGCCCTAATAACCCCGAATCTACCTATATACAATTCGACGAGTATCAGATTTCCCCAATCGAAGAAGGAACCATAAGATGGTTATATTCCAGCGAAGGTGAGGTAACCGGTCGTTGCCAGTATCTAATTTTTGTGCGTCCCGATCCTACATTTCGGGAGATCACGTTAGTAATAAACAGTATATTCTTGTACGAAATAGATTATTCTGATTGTGAAATATTGCGCCTCCAAATGGCTGAAAAACACCAATTTATTGGGTTCGAGTGCATGGAAGTAACAGGAATAAAAAATATAGCCCTGGTTCGGACGCCGATAGAATACTTTGGCGATAGAACCTTGAGAAATACTTTCAGAGATTTGATGACCAGGCAACATAATGGGCCTTGGAGTTTCACGTTTTTAATTGACTCTCCCTAGTATTACAGCGCGAGGTCACGCTCAAAGCCGCCGTCCCCAGCGGCGTTTTGCGCCGGCTCCCTGCGCCGGGGACGGCGTAGGGAGCCGCTTTGCGTTGTAATACTAGCGACATAAACAACAACTGCAACATGAGCGATCCTGAAGCGCCTCATATGGTTATTGACGCCGTTCATACACAGGTGGAGTAAATGCAATCCCAGCGTAGAAATCATACCATCTTGTGTTTTATTTCTTCCATGCTCTCATCACTTCCGCCGTAACAAACATGCTTCCAGCGGACAACACAATGCTGCCATCTTTTGCGGATAACTCCAACGCCCGCCTCAACGCAGACTCAACGGGACTCACCGCTTCATATGGGACCTCAGCCTGCCTCGCCAACTCGACGATTCTCTCCTCCTCCAGCGCCCGCGGATGGTCGGCGCGCGTGACGATGAGTCGCTGAATCTTCGGTTTCATCGCGGCGAACATCCCAGGGATATTTTTATCCTCCGACGCGCCGAAGATGAGATAGGCTTTCTTGTCTGGAAAGTAAGTGTCAAGCGTCTCGCGCAATTTCACAAACGAATCTTCGTTGTGCGCCGAATCAAAGATCACAGGCGGCTCTCTTCTTGCAATTTCAAACCGCGCTCTCCACTTAACTTGCGCAAATCCTTTTTGAATCGCCTCGTCTGAAACATCCAGCCCGCTGACCTTGAGCGCGGCGTACGCGGTGGCGGCGTTTTCGAGTTGATGGCTTCCGAGTAAAGGCAGTTGAAGGTCGAAGGTTGAAAGTCGAAGGTCGTCAACGATGCGTAGTGATTGTCCATCCAATGAGGAAGCAATGGATTCAAACTCCGGAACGCGGACTTCAGTCCGCTTATTAGAAGAACTGAAAGTCCGCTCATTAGGCGGACTAAAAGTCCGCGCTCCGATATTCGGATAGACTTTTATATCTTTCCCAACCAAAGTGAAACTCGAATCCTCCAGTCTGGCTACGCGCTCCAAAATCTCGAGGGCTTCATCCTTTTGAGAGGAGGAAACCACAGGCACGCCGCGCTTGATGATGCCCGCCTTCTCCCCCGCGATTTTTGCCAGCGTATCTCCAAGCACAGCCATATGATCATACGACAGCGACGTGATGACCGAAACTTTCGGCATGACGATATTCGTCGCGTCGAGCCGCCCGCCCAAGCCGACCTCGATCACCGCCGCGTTGCATCCCTGCTTTGCGAACGCGAGAAAACCAAGCGCAGTTGTAATTTCAAAAGTCGTCAACTTCGGAATTTTCGCAACGGCTGGCTTGATCTCCTCCACCAACTCAACCAACAACTCGCGTGAGATTGGCTCGCCATCCGCTTGAATCCGCTCGCAGAAATCCAACAAATGCGGAGATGTGTACAACCCAACTTTATATCCCGCCGCCTTCAACGCCGACGCGCACAACGCGCACACCGATCCCTTCCCCTTCGTCCCTGCCACGTGAATGATGGGATACATGTTCTGCGGGTTGCCGAGTTCTTCCATCAACGCGTACATGCGGTCAAGGTTAAACTCCGCCTTGGCAAGTTCAGAGGAATGTTTCAGGCTATAATCCACGAACGAGTAGAGATAGTCGAGGGCTTTGTTGTATTCGGCTTCGATGTCCATGCGAGGGATTGTAAGGTGTAATTAGTAAATCGTAAATAAGTACACAGGTAGACACATACACAAGAAAAAAGATGGCGTGTTTACCTGTTTACGTGTGGACCTGTATACTTTACCCATGCTCGCCACCCTCGCCATTCACCTCCATCTCCCCGCCTGCGCCTCCCCCAAACAAAAGCGCGCTTGACAGCAACGACATAAAAGACGATAATGCTCATTGTGTACACAATGAGATTATGCGATTTGGAGGCTGAAATGACCATTTTTATCGGCGCAAGAGACCTTCGGCAGAAGTTTGCTGAAATTCTCGGCAAAGTTGGTTTTGGAGGCGATGTGGCTGTTGTGGAAAAGTCGGGCAAACCTATGGCGGCGATCATCCCCATCGAGATGTACCAGAAACTGGTGGCAGAACGCGAAGCGCGCTTCCAGATCGTGGATAAGATTCGCAATCAACAGGCAGAGCGCCCTGTGAGCGAAATCGAAGAGGATGTTGCCGCGGCAATCA
This sequence comes from Candidatus Defluviilinea gracilis, assembly GCF_057138825.1. NCBI lineage: Bacteria > Bacillati > Chloroflexota > Anaerolineae > Anaerolineales > Candidatus Villigracilaceae > Candidatus Defluviilinea > Candidatus Defluviilinea gracilis. Next base: position 49,012 of record NZ_DBNHEF010000049.1, on the reverse strand, counting down.
AACGCGCCAGGGAGTAACCTATGCTGCGGGTGGTTATAGATACCAACATCCTCATTAGCGCGTTGCTTTCAAAGAAAGCCGCTCCAGCAAAGATCATGGATGCCTGGCGGGAGAGGAAATTCATCGTTATCACCAGCGAATCGGCAATTTATAAAGCGGAACGAGTGATGGCGGAGCTTGCCTCTTCAGATAAGTATTCCATCTCAAACGAAGACATACAATCCATGTCGAATCTGCTTCGCGAAGACGCGCTTTTGGTTTCTGGTCAAGCAGATGCGCAAGGCACCGTTCCCCAAGACCCCGACGATGAAAAATTTATCGCCATTGCCTTGGAAGGCGAAGCAACTGTCATCGTCAGCGGCGACCATCATTTATTGGATTTGGGCATGCACGAAAATATTTCAATTCAAACGGCTCGTCAATTTCTTGACTCGCTTCACTCCGAAACTTCGGCATGATCGCCACCCTCACGATTCACCTCCACCTCCCCGCCTGCGCCTCCCTCAAACAAAAGCGCGGATGGATCAAGCCGCTCATCTCGCGCTTGCACCGCGAGTTCAATGTTTCCGTCGCGGAAATGGACTTGCAGGATAAATGGGATGAGGCGGTCATCGTCTGCGCGATGGTGGGGAATGATGTTGCATTTTTACAGTCCGCGTTGGGGAATGTGGCAAAATGGGTGGAAGCGAATTGGACGGATGGGGATGTGTGGGACGCGAAGATCGAAATGCTTTAAACACAAAGGACACAAAGTACACTAAGGTTTTCCTTTATGACCGTCGTATCCTTTGTGTTTAGAAAAGGAGTCTTATGGATTTAGGCTTGAAAAACAAACGCGCATTCGTGGCAAGTTCCTCACGCGGACTTGGGTATGCCACCGCGTTACTCCTCGCGAAAGAAGGTTGCCGCGTGGCGGTAAACAGCCGCGAGGAGGCAAATGCAAAACGCGCGGCGGAAACGATTAGCAAAGAAACGGGCGCGCAAGTGATCGGTTTGACTGGCGATGTGAGTCTGCCCGCTGTGCCTGAGAAGTTGATCCAGCAAACCGTGGATGCCTTTGGCGGACTCGACATCCTCATCACCAACGCGGGCGGACCGAAATCGGGTTCGATCGATTCGCTCGATGATGCCGCGTGGCAAAAAGGGATTGACCTGTGCCTAATGAGTCATGTGAGATTGATCAAAGCCGCGTTGCCGCATTTGCGAAAATCCGATTCGGCGAGCGTGTTGACGGTCACTTCGTATTCGGTCAAACAACCGATCCCGAATTTGCTCATCTCGAACAGCGTCCGCGCGGCGACGGCGGGACTGACCAAGTCGCTGGCGTTGGAACTGGGCAAGGAGGGAATCCGTTTAAACTCCATTCTGCCAGGCTGGACGGAGACGGAACGAGTCGAAGAGTTGATGAAGGCTCGAGGAGAGAAGAACCAGACCTCCCCGTCGGATGAGAAGCGTATGCAAGTTGAATCCACCGCGCTCGGCAGGATGGCGCGTCCCGAAGAGTTTGCCAACGCCGCCGTCTTCCTCGTCTCGCCCGCCGCGTCATACATCACGGGTGTTTTGCTGAACGTGGACGGCGGCATCATCCAGGGCACGTTTTGATGAAAAGATATTTATTGATCATCGTACTCTTCCTTGCCAGTTGCGCGCCTCAAGCGACTCCCGCGCCGACATCGCCGCCATTCACAGCCAGCGATGCGCAGGTATTGCTGACCCAGTTCTTCGACCTGTTGAACGCAAAGCAATATGCCAAAGCCGATCTTTTCTTCGGCGGCGAGTATGAGCAATTGCAGGTTTTCAATGCGTCGGCAGACCCCGAAGATCATGCCGCGCTGTGGAGTTGGGCTTGTGAGAACGCGGGATTACAATGCCTAACCGTTCGCACAGCCACGCTACAGAACTCTGATGGCGGCGCTTTCACCTTTCTGGTGGAATTCAACAACCCAGACGGAACGCTGTTCGTGTTGGGTCCGTGTTGCGGCGCGGAGGAAACCGAGATGCCGCCCGTTTCGCAATTCGAATATCGCGTATCGCGCGGAAGCGACGGGCAATTCCGCGTGATGGAGTTGCCTCCCTACGTTCCATAACATGATCCGTTTACCCAACCGCTTCCTGCTTTTCATGGCGTGCGTCGCCTATCTCGTTTCGACCTACCTGGTGTTATACGCCAGCGCATCCGACGTTCCCGTTCCACGGTGGGTTGGGTATCTCGACGTAGGCGTTGTGTTGCTCATCCTATTTCTCAGTTTTACGATCTTCTGGAAAGGCAAAGATAATCCTCGATTTCTACCAGCCTATCTCGCCGCGCTCAACATCGTGCCGTTGATATTCCTGGGGATGTGGGTCTATCGCGACTCGCTTGATTTCAACATCCTGCTCCCCGGGCTGGCGTGGCGGACATTTCTCTTTTTGCATACCCTGCCGTATGCGTTGAACGTGTGGAAACCCGAGAAGCCGAATGAATAAATTTTCCTTTTTAGCGCGCACCTCCATTTTGATCGCCACCTTCTTCGGCGTGGATAAAATCCTCGCCTTCGCGCGCGTGGGCATCATCTCACGCATTTACACAGACGAAGTCGGCATGCTGGACGTATTCAACTCCGCCAACAACGTGCCCGATGTGTTATTTGCGCTCATCTCGGGCGGCGCGCTTTCGATGGCGTTCATCCCCTTGATGAGCGACTATCTCACCACGAAAGGACGCGAAGCCGCATGGGACCTGTTCTCGCGCGTTGCCAATCTCGCGTTTCTTGTCACAGGCGCGGTGGCGGCGTTGGTCTTTATTTTCGCGCAACAACTTGTGGATCACGTGATCGTACCGGGATTCACCGCAGAGCAGCGCCTGCTCGTGGCAGACATCATGCGCTTGAACCTCGTCAGCACGATCATCTTTTCGATCAGCGGGTTGGTGATGGCAAGCCTGCAAGCCAACCAGCATTTCCTCCTGCCCGCGCTCGCGCCCACCATGTACAACATCGGTCAAATTTTCGGGGCGATCATGTTTGTGCCGCGCTTCGGCATTCAAGGTCTCGTGTACGGAGTCATCCTCGGCGCGGCGTTGCACCTCGCAGTGCAAGTCCCCGCGTTGCACAAATTTGGTTTCAAATGGACTCCTGTGCTTGACCTGCGTCACACCGGCTTGCTCGAAGCGCTCAAACTGCTCGGTCCGCGTTTGCTCACCATGGGAGGCATTCAACTCATCGTCATCGCCCGAGACTATCTCGCCTCGTTGACCGGGCAGGAGGGCGCGGTCACCTCGCTCGCCTTCGGTTGGATGATCATGCAAGTGCCGGAGACTCTGCTGGGGACGGCGATCGCCACCGCCATGCTCCCCACACTTTCAGAATTCGCTTCACGCGACAAGTGGCATGAGTTCCGCCTGGCGATCGAACGCGCCCTTCGAGTTTTGATCGCCCTCACCATCCCCATTGCGGCGGTGATGGCGGCGGGGATCAATCCGCTTGTCCGCGCCGCATTCGGCTTCGAAGCGGAAATGTCCGCGCTGATCACGTGGACGACGCGCGCCTACCTCATCACGTTGACAGGCTATTCGATCCACGAGATCGCGGCGCGTTCGTTCTATGCGCGCAAGGAGCCGATCTTCCCGCTATACGCGGTCGTTTTGAGGCTCGGGCTATTCATCGGCATCGGTTCTCTTGGCATCACGATGTTCAAACCTATCGGAGCCCCGGTCATTGCCTTTGCGGAGATCGCCCTGCTCATCGAATCCATCTTCCTCTTCATCTGGCTCAGCAAGCGGATGCATGAACCCATCGTGGTGTGGAGCGCGGTCATCAAAGGTTTGGTCGCGGCGGTCATCGGCGGGACGACAGCCTACCTGCTGGCGGTTTACATCCCCGGCTCGGCGGTACTGACCGCGCTGCTTGGTATGACCATCGGCGGACTCGTCTGCCTGCCCATCATCTGGTCGGAAATTAAATTGTTGTTAAAACTCTAAAATCAAGGCTGATATAATCTTCTGTCGTGTAGGGGACGTTCTCCCCTGGCACCGCCCGCCAGGGCAGGTGTAACGTCCCGTTGGCGTGAGAGAACGCCAACTACACCCCCAAAAATGAAAAGAGAAAAAATTTCAAATGTCTGAAGATCTTGGAAGCACACAACCAAACATCAAAGTTACAAAACCCGGTCGCGGCAAACGATTCCTGTTCAACGCGCTGGGCGTGATCGTTCTCCTTGCCATTGCCATATTTAGCGGGTTTCGTTCCGGCATCGGCACACGCCAGGGGTATCAAGCCTCGGTGATGAGCGAACAACTCAGCGAGCAATTCACCTTTGCGCTGGTGGACATTCAATTCGGACGATACGAAAACGCCAAACAGCGCCTCGAGTGGATCATCCAGCACGACCCATCCTTTCCCGACGCGCAACAGCAATTGACCAACGTGTTGGTGTTGATGAACCAGCCAACGCCCACGCCGACCCCCTCGCTCACGCCCACGCCAGATTTCAGCGGCGCGGAGGAAGCCTACGCGCGCGCGCAACAACTCATCGCGGCGCAAGATTGGCCCAGCGCCATCGGTGCGCTCGATGAAATGCGCAAACTCGATCCAACCTATCAAACCTCCCTCGTAGACGGCATGTACTACTTCGCCCTGCGCAACTACGGCGTGAACCTCATCAATTCGGGGAATCTCGAAGGCGGCATTTATCAGATCGCGCTGGCGGAACGATTCGGAACCATCGACCGCGACGCCAGCGGATTGCGCGAAGGCGCGCGCATCTACCTCATCGGCGCGTCGTTCTGGGAATTGGATTGGCAACAAGCCGTCTTTTACTTCGACCAGGTGTATCGCGGCTGGGCGGGTCTGTGGGATGGCACCATGTACGCCACCACCCGCTATCAATTTGCCTCCATGCGCTACGGAGACGAACTGCTTGCCAAAGGCGATTACTGCGGCGCGTATACCCAATACACCAACGCGCAGGGAGTCGGCGCGCTCGATAGCGCCGCTCAAAAAGGACTTAACGAAGCCACAGAAGCCTGCTACCCTGCCACCGCCACACCCGAGCCTTTGATACCCACCGAAACCCCAACCACCGGCGGACCGCCGCCCGCCGATACGCCAACCGAAACGCCGACTGAAACGCCAATCCCATCACCATGACGCCTCCCCCCAACTGGGCGATCGTAATCACCTATTGGCTTCATTTTATTGCCACGGTCATGTGGGTGGGCAACCTTTCAGCCATCGCGTTCCTCCTCCTGCCCGCCATGAAGCGCGCGCTTGAAACGAACGCGCAACTCGCGTTGATCGAAGCCATTCAAAAACGATTCGAACCCCTCGCATGGTTCAGCCTCAGTTTGCTGGTTCTCACCGGCTTATTCCAAATGAGCGTCAACCCGCACTACGATGGCTTTCTATCCACCAGCACGCAATGGTCGCTGGCAATCCTCGCCAAACATCTTCTTGGCATGTTCGTGATCGTCGCCACCGCCATCCAAACCTGGGACGTTACCCCCGCCCTGCACCGCGCCCTCGTCAAATCGAAAAAAACAGACAATTCACAAGAACTGGAATCCCTGCGCCGCCGCGAGACGAGGCTCATTCAAATCAACCTCGTTTTGGGGATACTCCTCCTCGCCGCGACGGCTGTCGCAAGAGCTGCATAGTGGTTGGGATGTCCTGAGAAAGCATTTTTTCAACACGCAAAACAGCCCGCCCCTCTCTCAGGGGCGGGCTGTTTCTGTTATTCTGCAATTTGATTCACTCGTGGGGCAATTCGTACCGCAAAGTTCACTTTGCGATTGCGCATCGAAAGAAAGCAAACACGCAAGATCAATCTTGCGGTACGGCTTACCCTCGAATCCACTCGTGGACATTTCGTACCGCAAAGTTCACTTTGCGATCGCGCATCGAAAGAAAGCAAACACGCAAGATCAATCTTGCGGTACGGTTTACAACCAAATCCACTCGTGGACATTTCGTGCCGCAAAGTTCACTTTGCGATCGCGCATCGAAAGAAAGCAAACAGGCAAGATCAATCTTGCGGTACGGCTTACAACCGAATCAACTCCTGCGCAGGGACTCCGGTCAAGTCATACGCCATCGCGCCGGTAATCTTGACCGGCACGATCTCGCCGATCTTCGCCTCGCCTTCGATGAACACCAACCCGTCGATCTCCGGCGCGTCGCGGTACGAGCGCCCAATGGTAATTCCTTTATCGCGCCCCTCCACCAACACATCCAACGTTTTGCCAACATACGATTGGTTGACCTGCATCGAAATGCCCTGTTGCAGTTCCATCAACTGTTCATAGCGCGCTTGCTTCACTTCGGCGGGAATTGGGTCGCCAAGCGGCTCACTCGTGGTCCCGGGCTCGAACGAGAATTGGAACGTTCCCACGCGGTCGAAGCGGATCTCTTTCACGAAATCAACCAACGCCTGATATTCCTCGTCGGTTTCGCCGGGATACCCAACGATAAACGTCGTGCGAATGGCGAGGTTTGAAATGCGAGAACGCATCTTGTCAAGCGTGCGATGCACCCAGTCAATGTTCGAGGGTCTTCGCATTCGGTATAACGTCTTCGGATGCGCGTGTTGAAGCGGCATATCGAGGTACGGAAGGACTTGTTTGCTAGAAGCCATCACGTCGATCAAGCGATCCGTTACATAGCCGGGATACGCATACATGATGCGGAGCCAATCCATGTCGGGAACTTTCGTTGTGAGTTCCTCCAGCAAAACCGCCAAGCCATCTTTCATCCCCAAGTCGTGACCGTAATCTGTAGTATCTTGCGCGATCAGGATCAACTCGCGCACACCGGCATCCCGCAGACGCCTCGCTTCATCGACGATCAAATTCACAGGGCGCGAGACAGCCGTCCCTTTGATGAGCGGAATCGCGCAGAACGCGCACGGGCGGCGGCATCCATCCGCAACTTTCACGTACGCGCTCGCGCCTGCCACCGAGGCGCGTAACGCATCCTGTTCATCTGTGCCAACGGTTTTGGCTTCGGGCAAATGATAGATCGGTTCGGGGTGAGGAGTCTTGCGGAGTTCGCGCACCACTTGAACAATATCCATCCAACGGCGCGTGCCGAGAACACCATCAATGCCGGGGACTTTTTCGGCAACTTCAGAGCCGTACCGTTGAGTGAGACATCCCGCCGCGATAAGGATTTGATTCTTTTTCTTGCCGTCGGCAAGTTCGCGCAAGACATCCAGCGACTCCTGCTTTGCGGGCCCGATGAAGCCGCATGTATTCACGATCAACACATGGGCGTGAGAAGGATTGTCCACCGCATGATAGCCATCGCGGACGAGAAGTTGCGCCATCGAATCCGAGTCGACGGTATTTTTGGCGCAACCAAGTGAAACGAGGTGAAAGGTGTTTTTAGACAAGACAATTTTCCTTATGCAAAACGAGATAAACCTCGCTCTACGGTGTTGCTGTTATTCCAGGCGTGGCGGATGGGATCGGCGTTCTTGAGGGCGGCACAGTGGCTGTCGGCGTAGGTGTGATCGTCGGCGGTTGCGTGGGTAAAGCCGTGGGAGTGACGATCTCCTCCTCGCGGTAGATGTTGCTCACGACCTGACCAAACCCGCCCAGCAATCCAAGGTCGCGCCCGTTGTACACAATGCGGAGCGCGGCGCCGCTTCCCGCCAACACTTCAACTTGCTCCTCCGCCTCAAACGGATACGCCGTGCCGGGGATCACGCGCCCGTTGAACACTTCCTCCCCATCCACGATCACGCGCATATACGTCCGTTCGACGGCGATCAAGTTCACCTGCACATTCACGTTCAGGTTCTGGGTCGGGATCACGATGGTGACCGTAGGCTCGCTCTCCTCGATCAACGCCAGCGTGGCTGTCGGCGTGAACAAGGATGGATCGACGGTGGCAAGCAACACATCGGAAATGGATGGCGCGGTGGGTTGAATCTCCTGCTCGTTTTGCCGGTTCACGATCCAGGTGATGCCCCAGATCAGAAACCCGACCAGAAGAATGGCGCTTCCAATGCCGAAGATCATATCGCCCGCGATGAAGGTGCGTAACGGCGGAATAGTAGAGACAATCGGTTCGCCCGGTTTCCGCGCAGGCCGTTGCGGGTTTTGTTCGCGATGCCGGGTCTGTAATGCATCGGCAAACCGCAGGAGGATGGCATCCACGTCGAGGTCGAGGAAGGACGCATAGTTGGACAACATGCCACGCGTCTGCACAGTGGAGGGAAGTTTATCCATGTCGCCCAGTTCGAGCGCTTCAAGGTAATGCGCTTTGACGCGCGTATTCCTTTCCACTTCGCCGAGGTGCAGGCTAAGGGTCTCGCGTCGATTGCGTAGTTCGTTGCCGATCTCTTTGAAGATCAAAGAGGATGACTGGGAGTCTTCCGGCAGGCTCGTTGACGATTGATCCTGAGTTGTGTCGAGAGTTTGAGAAGATTCAACTTGCGGAAGATCGGTTGAAGGCTGCGCGTCTTCTTTTCGTTTCACTCGCATTGAAACAGCGGAATTTAGTCGATCCAGCCACGATTGCCAGATATTATCGCTCACATCGGGAGCAGGAGCTTCTGCCGCTTGAGCCGCGTCAACTGGTTCGATGACAGGCTCAGGCTCGATTAACGTAACCGGTTCTTCGACACTTTCAGGCTGAGGCGCGATGGCAGGCTCTGCCTCGGGTTCGGCTTTTTTACGCTCGCGCCGGGGTTTGGAAGGCGAGGAATTTGTCGCAGGTTTAGGCTCCGCTTTCTTGCGGCGTGTCGGCTTGGAGGGGGAAGAGTCGGTCGCAGGCTTCGAGTCCGCTTTTTTGCGGCGAACAGGCTGACCCGTGGAAAGAGGCGTCGTTTGCTGAGGCGAATCAAGTTGAGGCGTTGAATCCGCCATCACAGGAGTCGAATCCATCGGCGTGATCATTTCATCCGACGGCTTGCTCGCGACGCGCATCTCCTCCAGCAGTTGGTCAAAATTCAAACCAAGAAATTCCGCGTAATTGCGGAGATAGCCGCGCGCCTGCACAGGCGAGGGCATGGAGGACAGATCGTCCGCTTCGAGCGCTTGCACATAGGGGACGCGAATGCGTGTGGCTTCGAAAACTTTTTCGAGCGTGAGGTGTTTGGCTTCGCGGGCTTGTTTGAGTTTCTGACCGATGGTTTGCATTGGGATACATCTGCCACAGAGATCGCGGAGAAAACAAGAGTTCTCTCAATGGTCTCAGTGAACTCTGCGGCTAAGATACTGCCATCTCATGAATAAAGCAAACATCACCAGCGCCCCATCCAACGGGAACTTGCTGGTGATGTATGAATGGAGAGGTTTTCCTTACGATGCGGATGTTTCAGCGGATTCGGCGGGTGTTTCAACAGGCGCTTCCGCTTCTGTTGCTTCTGCCGCGCCATCCTCATGCGCTTCGCCCTCGCGGTAGACGATGACTTTCACTTCGGGGACGAGGTCCATCGTCAGGCGGACACGCGCTTTGAATTCGCCGAGGTTGCGGATCGGTTGCATGTCGACTTGTTGTTTCTTGACTTCATAGCGGGTCTGTTCGGAGATGGCGGTTGCCACATCTTGCGTGGTGATCGAGCCGTAGAGTTTTCCGGTCTCGCCCGCTTTGGCGGGGAAGCTCAGCACAACGGCGCCGATCTGGGTTGCCAGGTCTTTAAGTTCGCTATTGAGTTCGGTTCGTCGGATCTCAGCCTGCGAGCGAATCTTTTCGACTTGTTTGAGCGCTCCCGCCGTGGCAAGGACAGCCAGCCCCTGCGGCAATAGAAAGTTACGTCCATAACCGTCGGCGACTTTTTTCACGTCCCCCGCGCGCCCCAATTTGTATACGTCTTTAACCAGCATTACTTTCATTGTTTAAGCCCTTTCTTTCAAAATTGGATTTTCGAGCGAAGGGTACGTCGCTCGGCGGGGTATTTTATCATAGGTTCGCGGGATATTTGAAATGAGGCTGATTTCCGAATACGAGTAACCGCAGAGACGGCAGAGTTTTTTCTCAGCAATTTCTGCGGCTAAGTGAATGGTATCAACACGATGGAGGATTGTCGGTCGCTACGCCGAATTCATGAACCCCAGCGCGCGCCACATACCGCGCATCATTTTGTGACTAAAATCGGGTTTCAAGAACTGATTCGGGCACGTCCCCGGTATGACCGCGATGCCGTTGGCTTTGCACATCTTCACCGCTTCTTGCGAGACGCTGGTGATGCCTGCCGCCAGACCGGGTTTGGTCCCCATCATGCAGTGCATCCACACGTGTTTGATCCCCAGGTCCACGCATTGATCGACGATCTGATGGGTCACTTTGGGGCTGGCAAGGATGAAAACGGCGTCTGGTTTTTCAGGGATGGATTTTAGGTTGGGGTAGCAGGCGTCGCCTTGAAAAGATGCGAGGCGCGGGTTGACCGCGTAGACGCGATATCCGCTCGTTTTGAATTTTTCATACGCGAGGTTGCACCCCGTTTCGCGCCGATCTGAAACGCCGACAATGGCAATGCTCTTCTGGGCGAGAAAGTCCTGTACAAGGGAATCGATTTTCGACATGGGAGACTCCTTTTGGCGCGAGGAGGATTTTATTCGCAGGCGAAAAATCTATCCATGTATTTTCGGATTAAGTTTACGGTACATTCGTCATCATTTTCGGCTATTTTTCAAACCCTAGAATCCTTCCGCCACATATTCACCCCACACCGCTCTCAAGGCATTACAAATTTCACCGAGCGTGATGTCATTTTCCACACACTGATGAAGAGGCGTATTAGATTTTCCCCGCTACCACACCACCTCAACATCATACTTCTGAATATCACTGTCAACGGAAATCAACGGCATGGACTCCGCCTGACTTTGCGCGATAAGCAATCGGTCGAACGGGTCGCGGTGGTGGGCGGGTAATTCGTACACTTTCACTGCATGACGGATCAACACAGGCAGAGACTGAATCTGATACAAATTCATGCGGTTTGAAATATATTGTTCCGGCGGTTCTGGCAAAACCAATTTGCCCTTAGCGGCTTTTATGGATATTTCCCAAACGCTTGCGACGGAAAGAAAAATTTCATTCTTCCCGTCGGCGATTAGATCCGCGGCGCGCGCCGACAACCGCGGATCTTCCGTGTTCCACCAAAGGAACGTATGAGTGTCGAATAATAGTTTCATTCATCGAACTCAGGTAAAGGGTCATCGAAATCGGGCATGATGATTACTTTGCCCTTGTCGATGCCCGGTACGCGTCGAGGCGATTCGTTCACCACAGGCAAAATGCGCGCCACAGGCTTGCCTGCTTTGGCAATTACTACTTCTTCGCCTTTCAAAACCTTTTCCAGCAATTTGGAAAAGTGGGTCTTCGCCTCATGAATATTGTAGATGGTCATGGCACACCTCAAAAGGCATTGTAGACTAAGCAGTGGACTAAGTCAAGTTCTAAAACCCCTCCGCCACATATTCCCCCCACACAACTCGCAACGCATTGCAAATTTCGCCAAGGGTGATGTCATTTTCCACACATTCAATGAAAAGCGGCATCAGATTCTCCGTTCCGCTCGCCGCAGACTTCAACTTGCCGAGCAACTCATCCGCCAGTCTCTGGTCTCTAACCTCTCGCAATTTCTTCAACCTTTCGCGCTGACCCAATTCAATGGCGGGATCAACACGCAAGCGTTCCAAAGTCACTTCCTCGTCAACGGCAAATTGATTGACTCCCACCACCACCTGCTCCCCTCTTTCGATGGCTTGCTGCGCGGCGTAGGCGGCATTTTGAATTTCGCTTTGCATGAATCCCTTTTCGATGGCTTGCAACGCGCCGCCCATATCGTCAATTTTGGAGATGTATTCCTGCGCGCCTTTTTCGATCTCGTCGGTAAGATATTCGATGAGATACGATCCCGCCAGCGGATCAACCGAATCAGCAACGCCTGATTCATACGCAAGAATCTGTTGCGTGCGGAGCGCGACGCGCACGGCTTTTTCGGTGGGAAGCCACAATGCCTCGTCCATGGAGTTGGTGTGCAGGGATTGTGTCCCGCCGAGGACAGCGGATAACGCTTGCACCGTCACACGCACGACATTATTTTCAGGCTGTTGGGCGGTGAGGGTCGAGCCTGCGGTCTGGGTGTGGAACCGTAACTGCCACGAGGATGGTTTCTGCGCTTTGAATCGTTCGCGCATGATGTTTGCCCACAGCCTGCGCGCGGCGCGGAACTTGGCGACCTCTTCCAAAAAATTATTGTGCGCGTTGAAGAAGAACGAGAGTTGACCGGCGAACTCGTCCACGTTCAAGCCAGCCTTCAGCGCGGATTCGACGTAGGCGATCCCGTTCGCCAGCGTGAACGCGACCTCTTGCACAGCGGTCGAGCCTGCCTCGCGGATGTGATAGCCTGAGATCGAGATCGTATTCCAATTCGGGACTTCTTTCTCGCAGAATGAAAATATATCGGTGATGAGCCGCATCGAAGGCGCGGGCGGAAAGATGTATGTGCCTCGCGCGACGTATTCTTTCAAGATGTCATTTTGAATTGTGCCGCGCAATTTGCTTACGTCCACGCCTTGGCGTTTGGCGACGGCGATATACATCGCCAGCAAAACTCCCGCAGGCGCGTTGATGGTCATGGACGTGGAAACTTGATCGAGCGGGATTTGGTCGAACAACTGTTGCATGTCGTGGATGGATGAGATCGAGACTCCCACTTTGCCGACCTCGCCTTGCGCGATGGGGTCGTCCGCGTCGTAGCCGATTTGAGTGGGAAGGTCGAAGGCGACGGATAACCCTGTTTGTCCTTGTTGGAGCAAATAGCGATAGCGCTTGTTGGATTCTTCCGCAGTGGAGAAGCCCGCATACTGGCGCATCGTCCAGAAGCGGGAGCGATACATCGTCGGTTGGACGCCGCGCGTGAAGGGATATTCGCCGGGGAAGCCGAGTCGGTCGAGGTAAACTGAATCAGCCCCACCCGGAAGAGAGAGGCGCGGCACTTCAATCCCAGAGGAGGTTTCGAAGCGTTCGCGCCGTTCCTTGAATTTATCCAACGATTTTTTCAGGATGTTTTCCTGCCATTTTTTGTATTGATCCTGAAGTGTCATCGCGCCTCCGTAACAGTATTCTACGGCTAGTATACAGCAAACAAAGGCGGTTGAATTAATATCAGAACTTTGATTTATATTATTTGATTTTCTGAAACCTTTGGACTACACTACTCGTAAACTTACACAGCGTCATCCATCATCATTGAAAACGGAGTTCCTGTATGGCGAGCAAAACGCTTCTCTATATCGGCGCGGGCATTTTATTTTTGATCGGCGTGTGTCTATTCGGCTACGGGCTCTTGAACGTGATCGGTTCCACGTCTGCGCAGGGCAGTTCGAACTGGTTGTCGTTCGGGATCGGGTTCGGCTGTGTGGGTGTGTTCTTTTTAGCGGCGGGCGCGGGGTTGATCTATGCCGCCCAGCGGGGGGCGAAGACCGAAGTGATCCAACAAGTGACGATGAAAGTGGACCTGCCGGGGGAAACGAAGATCGAGCAGATGAAATGCCGTTCATGCGGCGGAAGCCTGAGCGCGGACAATGTCAAGATGGTCGCCGGCGCGCCGACGGTTTCCTGCCCGTTTTGCGGGACGACGTATCAATTGACCGAAGAACCGAAGTGGTAACGAATCTTGGCTCTACCGTTTCTGACGGGAGTACGACTCGCAGGAAGATTCTTTGCCACGAATTTACACGGATTTTCACGAATGTTTTAAACAATCCGTGTGAATTTGTGAAATCCGTGGCTAAGGTTCTTGGGCTTTCCCGTTAATAACGGTAGAGCCCGAATCTTCTAATCTGTTTCTTGCAAAGTTATTTTCGCCACTGAGAACACAGAGAAAAAACTTCTCAAAGGTCTCTGTGGACTCTGTGGCTGAGCGAGAGATTAAATTAAAGAGGTGCCATGAAATCCATGAAATTAAAGATCGCCTATTTCCTCGCGCTCGTATTGTTGCTGACGAGTTCGCTGGTCGTTTCCGCCCAGTCGGATTATTACTTTGGGGTGGAGCGCGAAACCGTGAACGTGTATTGGAACGCGGACGGCACGCTGAGCCTCGATTACGTGTGGGACTTCGCCAACCAGCCCGGCGCGCATCCCATCGACTTTGTGGACGTGGGCATGCCCAGCGATCACTTCAACATGTCCACCGTGCAAGCGGATGTGAACGGGACTCCCGTGACGACTTCAACGAGCGAATATCAAGGGAGCGGGTCGGGATTCGCGGTGGTGATGGGACCTCAGACCATCCCTGCCGGCGGACGCGGACGCGTGCATGTGTTTGTGGGAGAAATCACCGAGGCGTTGTACCCCGACACCGAGGACGACAAGTACGCCAGCGGCGTGTTCGGCACGACCTGGTTCGGCTCGCAATACGTGACGGGCAATACCGATGTGACCATGGTCTTTCACTTCCCGCCCGGCATGACGAACAGCGAGCCGCGCTGGCATTCCGCGCCGAGCGGGTTCGCCTCCGAGCCGCAGGTGGGCGCGGATGAAAGCGGGCGAGTTACCTACACATGGCGGAATGAAACGGGAACGGCGTCCACGCAATATACATTTGGCGCGTCGTTCCCCGCCAGTTATGTTCCCGAGTCGGCGATCGTGCGCACCAGCGCTCTTGAGAGTTTCATCACGGGCATCGTCTCACTCTTCATTGGTTTGGTGAGCATGGTGGCAGGCTTTCTGCCTTGCTTGCTCTTCCCACTGTTTTTCATCGGCGCTCCCGTTCTGGGTTTCATACAAAACCGACGGCGAAAACTGCAATACATGTCGCCGAAGATTTCCATCGAGGGACATGGCATCAAGCGCGGACTGACGGCGGTCGAGGCGGCGATCCTCATGGAAACCTCGCTCGATCAAGTGATGACGATGATCCTGTTTGGGCTGGTGAAGAAGAACGCGGCAACGGTCACATCGCGGACTCCGCTCGACCTCGATATCGCCTCGCCCATGCCCGACGGCTTATACGAGTACGAGACGGGCTTCCTCGGCGCGTTCAAAGAACAAAATAAAACCACGCGCCAAAATCTCCTGCAAGGGACGATGGTGAAACTCGTTAAATCGGTCTCCGAAAAGATCAAGGGTTTCAGCCGCCAGGAGACGATCGCTTACTATAAAAACATCACCGAAAAAGCCTGGCGGCAGGTGGAGCAAGCGCAAACGCCCGAAGTGCAGGGGCAACTCTACGACGAGAACGCCGAATGGACGATGCTCGATAGAGACTACGATGACCGGGCGCGGCGAACGTTCACTCGACCCATCATCATGCCTGCGTGGTGGTCTCGCTACGACCCGGTCTATGCGGGCGGAGGGAGAACGATCTCGACGGGCGCGCCAGTTTCAAGCGGGGGACGAAGCGGTTCATCCGCCCTACCGGGGGCCGACTTCGCCGCGTCGGTCGTCACGGGCGCGCAATCGTTTGCCTCCAACGTGATCGGAAACGTCACAGAGTTCACCAGCAAAGTCACCAACGTCACGAACCCGCCTCCGCCGCCTTCCAGTTCCCGCAGCGGGGGCGGACGAAGCGGCGGTTGCGCGTGCGCCTGCGCGGGTTGCGCCTGCGCCTGCGCCGGCGGCGGACGATAAGGAGAACCGTCATGGCGCTTTTCGAATCGATCAAAGAGAGAATCGTCGGACCGGGTGTGAAGAACCCACAGCCCGGCTTGTACCATTATCAATTGGAAAAAGAGAACGAGAAAAGCCGCGCGCATTTGCGGATCGAAGGCGACGGGAACGCCACGCTGATCGTCAACGCCAACCGCGTAATGCATCTCAATCCCACCGCCGCATTGATGGCGTATTTCATCATGGAGCAAATCCCAAACGAGGCGGTCATCCGCATGATGACGAAACAGTTCAAGGTTCACCCCGAACAAGCGCGGACGGATTTTGAGGAGTTCCAATGGCAGATCAAGGAACTGCTCCGCCCAGACGGCGCATGCGCGGTTCACGACATGGACCTGGAAACGATGATGCCGTTCAGCGCGCGCCCCGCCGCGCCCTATCGCATGGACATGGCGCTGACCTATCGCTGTAACAACGATTGCGCCCACTGCTATAACGCGCGCGAACGCACATTCCCTGAGATCGGCACAGAACAGTGGTTCGCCGTCATTGACAAGTGTTTCGACCTTGGCGTTCCGCACATCGTTTTCACCGGCGGCGAAGCCACCCTGCGCGACGACCTGCCGGAACTGATCGCGTACGCCGAATCGAAAGGGCAGATCACCGGGCTGAACACCAACGCCCGCCGCCTCATTGACGAGCGCTTTCTGCAAAAATTGCTGGACGCCGGGCTCGATCACATCCAAATTACGGTTGAGTCGAGCGACGAACACATCCACGATGTGATGATGCGCGCCAAAGGCGCCTTCAAACAGACCATTCAAGGACTCAAGAACGCGCTGAACACCAACCTCTACGTGATGACCAACACCACCATGCTGAGAACCAACGTCCACACCATGCCGGAGACGTTGGACTTCCTCGGCGAACTCGGCGTGCCGACCATCGGCATGAACGCGCTCATCTACTCCGGGCATGGTCTCACGGTTGGCACGGGTCTGCGGGAAAGCGAACTGCAACCCATCCTTGAGATGGCGGTCGAGAAAACCTCGGTGCGCGGACAACGCCTGATCTGGTACACGCCCACGCAGTATTGTCACTTCGACCCGACGCAACTCAACCTCGGCGTGAAGGGATGCACCGCCTCGCTGTACAGCATGTGCATCGAATCGAATGGCAACGTCCTGCCATGTCAATCGTATTACCATCCGCTTGGAAACATCCTCACCGACTCGTGGGATTCGATCTGGAACCACGAGTTATCCATCCGTTTGCGCGAACGGCGCGGACTGCCCGACATGTGCAACGATTGTTCCATCGTGTCCGAATGCGGCGGCGGCTGTCCCTTGCGCTTTGAAGGTCATCGCAAACAATATGAAGTGAACGAGGAGATCGTCCCGTTGCCCGTGTTGGCGTAGGTCAATGAGGTTCTACCGTTTTTAACGCGACAACTCTTTTCAAACACAAAAGCTTGCATTGAGCTTGTCGAAATGACACAACGGTCACAAAGGAATTACCCATGAAATCACTGGCTCTTTCCCCTTTGTGTCGCTTCGACGAACTCAGCGCAAGACTTGGTGTCCTTCGTGTTAAGGCTCTTTACCGTTGATAACGGGAAAGCCATCAATTACATTGCCAAAAGGAAAAGCCATGAACATTCTTAATCGCATTTCCGAACTCTTCACCAAAGTCCAGCCCCTGCCCGAGGGCACGCATCATCTGCAAGCCGCGCCAGAGCGCGAAAAGCCGTATCGCCTGCACTTGCGCCTGCTCAAAGATGGGACGGGGATCCTCATCGTCAATGCGTCCACGGTGTTGCACCTCAACCCGAACGCGGCCGAATGCGCGTACCACTTCATCAAAGGCTCATCGCCCGACGAGGCGGCGAAGCAGATCGCGGCGCGGTATCGCGTGAGCAAGGATGCGGCGCTCAAAGACTTCACCGACTTTGCCGATCGGATTCAAACCCTCGTCGAGACTCCCGACCTCGACCCCGTTTCATACCTCGACTTCGAGCGGGTCGCGCCTCACTCCGCCAGTCTGCCTGCTCCACTGCGCCTCGACTGCGCCCTCACCTACAGACTCTCCGACCACAGCGACGCCGCGCCCGCCCAGCGCGTCCGGCGCGAACTGACCACCGAGGAATGGCAGACTATTTTGGATAAAGCCTGGAGCGCGGGGATTCCGCACGTCACCTTCACCGGCGGCGAAGCGACCCTGCGCGACGACCTTCCGCAATTGATCGCGCGCGCCGAAGCGAACGGTCAGATCTGCGGCTTGCTCACCGACGGCTTGAAACTCGCCGATGAAACCTACCGCGCGAGTCTGTTGCAGACCGGGCTCGATCACATTCTATTCCTCTTGCAACCCGGCAACGCAACATCATGGGAGGCGTTAGGCTCGCTCCTGCGCGAAGATATCTTCGTCACGGCGCATCTCACGGTGAACGCGGAGAACGCCGGTCAAGCCGACGGCATCCTCGAACGGCTCGCAAACCTCGGCGTTAAGAACCTTTCCGTCACCACCGCGGACAAATCATTCACCTCGTCTCTGCCGGCGATCCATAACCGCGCCGCCGAATTGGGGATGACGATGAGGTTCGATCTGCCGGTGCCGTATTCGGCGGAGAACCCGGTGGCATACGAAACCGCCGAAGACGAAACGCCCGACGGCGCGGGCAGGGCATGGATGTACGTGGAGCCTGACGGCGACGTGTTACCGGCGCAAGGGATGAAAGACCGCGTCCTCGGCAACTTCCTCAACGATGAGTGGGAAACGATCCGCCGCGCGTAAATGGACTGGCACACACGCTATCTGCAACAAGCGGGCTGGACGCGCGACCTGCGCGTCTATCTGTTCGCAAAGGCGGAGGCACAGTCCGCGCGTCGAATCTTGGAAGTGGGATGCGGCACCGGGGCGCTCCTCGCGACGATTGCCTCTTCGGCGACTCTTCACGGCGTAGACATCGATCCTCACGCGCTCGCGCAATGCCGGGTGAATGCCGCGAACGCGATTCTCACGCGCGGCGACGGGCTTGCCCTCCCCTATTCAAACGGATCGTTCGATCTTGTCTTTTGCCATTATTTTTTATTGTGGGTGAATGATCCATTGCAAGCCGTCCGCGAAATGAAGCGCGTGACGCGCCCCGGCGGACACGTCCTTGCGCTGGCGGAACCGGATTATTTTTCCCGGGTGGATGCGCCGGACGAGTTGAAGCCTCTCGGCGCGTGGCAGGTCGAATCGCTGAAACGGCAGGGAGCCGATCCCGGCTTCGGCGCGCGGCTGGCAGAGACGTTTTTCGAGGCGGGGATAAAACTCGAAGAAACGGGACCCATTCAACCCGTCGAAAAAGAAGCGGATGTTGAGGCGTTGGAAATGGAATGGGCGGTGATCGAATCCGATTTGGCGGGGATGGTCGAGGAGGAGGAAATCCAAAAAATGAGATTGTTGGATACGCAGGCGCGGAAAAGCGGCGAGCGCGTTTTGCGAGTGCCTACGTATTTTGCGTGGGGGCGGGTTACGCATTGATGCCGCTGAGACACGGAGACGCAGAGAAGAGCAATTAAAAAACTCCGTGACTCAGTGTCTCCGTGGTTAAAAATGAAGTGGGGGAATTGCTAGGTTTAATTGTTAACCTGCAACAACTGCATCATGATCTTTGTTTAACTTCGCTCGCATAATATTGATAGAGCAACCATACCGACGCCGCGCCGAGCAAATGCCAAAGGGCGTGTCCTTGCATGAGGCTGGTCTCGAAGCAAACGATGCGGGTGTTATCGAGAATCCAAATCACGTAGGCAACGGCGAGCAGGGTGATTCCGAGGCGTAATTTTTTTGTAGCGATGATCGGCGTTTGTTGTTTCAGGTACCGCGCTTCAAAGAACAAGGCGATGATGAGCGCGAGGGCAAAGACGAACCGTCTCGTATCGGGCAGGGAAATTTGTAACAGGCTGAGAAAAAGGACGATGGTAAGATACAGCCCAACAGTCGCGGCGAAGCGCAAACCCCAAATCCGCTCGAAGGCGTAGACGAGCATGAGCGTTGCGAGCATGAACATTCCCAGCACGTCGAAGAATTGACCGGTGAAGGTGAGCGAGGCGTGATAGAACGCGCTGCCAATGCCGATGACGAGACTCGACGCGCCGAAGATAACGGCATGACCGCGCGAGAAGCGCCGCGCGTTTTTCGACGATGTTAACGCCAACGCTCCGCTGAAGATATATCCCAATGAGGAGATCGTGTTCGCCGTCTGGCGGATCGGGCTGTTTTGATTCGGTCTTTCGCAGAAGCAACCATGTTGCAGGCAGGTGGCGGGGCGCCAATCTGCCCACGTGGAGGCGGGCAGGCTCATCAACACACCAAGCGTTATGGCGGAGATGAGCAGGGCGATCAGAAGAGGCAGCGCGTGTTTCACTACGCCTGAGTATACATGCGCAAACGCCTTCAATTTCTTCCTGTGTAGGCGTCACGCAGTTGGCGGGCAGTTGTATTGCCGCCGCAGTGCAACTACGGCGCAACAGGTAGGGTATTCGCATTAGAAAATCTCGAGGCTCAAAACACGGTGTTTTGCCTTCGAATCCGCTAATCCTTCGACAGGCTCAGGACAAGTCTTCGCCAATCTGCGCGAATTTTTCCGAGAAAGATTAGCGTGAATTCGTGAGGATTAGCGGACAAAAAATCCAAATGCGATTGCCTAGCGCAACAGGTTCAACTGCGTAAGTCCTGCTGTGTTAAACTTAACCCATGGAAATCTGTTATTTGCTCGCCTTCCCCGATTCAGACGACGGCAAAACGCGACCGACCGAACAATTCAAAGGGCTGATCAAAGACGCGCCGTATTTTCAACCGGTGGACATCGACCTCGTGACGCTGGGCGAAGAGACATTTTTGTTCGAGGGGTACGCCGTCAATGTCGTGCGGCATCTCTACGACGACTGCGCGCAGATGATCGAATGCCGGTATCAGATCAGCGACCCGTTCGCCGCGCCGGTGTTGCTCACGCGCACGAATTTACAAAACGTGTTGCAATCGCGCTATATTCCTGAAAAGCACCGTCGCAGCGGATTGTTCGAGGAGTATTGGATCCTGTTGGTCAAAGACGCGACCCCCACTCCCGACCAATGGATCGAAAAGAACGCGCTGGGGCTTTCAAACTTTATCCGCTCACAGCGCGATGTGTTCGACGCCGAAGAGATGCGCGAGATCCTCGGCTCGCGCGCGCGTTACTCCGCCGACGAACTCACGCTGGTGGATTGGGAGGGCGCCATCATCATCGCGCCGAAAGCCGATTTCCGCTCCGATATCGCCCTGCTCAAGATCGGCAATTATCAATTATTGCGTTACCGCATGTTGGACCAATCCATCGAAGACCTGCTCGACAAGATCAACGAATCGTTCTTTGAGAAACCGCGCCGTCCCCGCGCCACACGCGGGCTGATCCGCCAACTGACGGAACACCGCCTCGAGGTGATGCTCGATTTCGAACGCGCCGAACAAAGCCTGTTGCTCATCGGCGATTGGTACACCGCCAAACTCTACGAGATCATTCACAACGAGCTCTACCTCAACGACTGGAAGCAAACCGTGCGCGGCAAACTCGATAGTCTCGAGAACATCGTTCAAACCATCAAAGACAACCTTGCCGTCTCGTGGGAAAATCTGCTCGACCGTATCCAACTCGCTTTGTGGATCGTCATGCTCGTCGGTTACCTGTATTTATACTTTCTGGATGCCGGCTGGATCATCATCCCGCCTCGATAAAACATGCTCAGACGAAAACTCCTCCTCATCACCCTCGCGCTTCTTTCCTCGACGTTAGCCTGCCGCGCCGCCACGAGGCTGATCATCCCCGACACGCCGACTCCGCTCCCGCCGACTCTCACGCCAACCCCAACGCTGGTCCCGCCCACATCGACGCCGACGCCCATCCCCGAAGCCAGTTGCCCGGTCCAGGTTGCGGATATTCTGGAGGCTTCTCTCAATTTTGAAAGCAGTTCGGAGGAATCGCTGGAGGAGGAGATCTATCTCGTCACCTATCGTGTGGATGGAGACGATCTCGGCAATCCCTATTTCGACTCGGTGCCGAGCAAATTCCGCGACGAGCAGGATGACCGCGCCACGCACGAAGAGATTTGGAATTTATTCGCCAACCTCATCCCCCCCGACGAACGAGACTTTGTGGTGAGTTTTGCCATTGTCACCGATGGCGGCAGTGATGTGCTTGCCTCTGTTGGGCAATCGCAAAATAACGCCGAGGAGTGGGTGCTCGAGGTAGACATCCTCGACGCGGATGACCGGCGCGCCCTGGTCTTTACCTTGCTCCACGAATTCGCCCATTTGATGACTCTGAATTCCTCGCAGGTGCCGCCCAACCTATCGGTATTTGACAATCCGTCTAACGATGAAATCTACCAGCGCGAGCTTGCCGCCTGCCCGAATTACTTCCCGGGCGAGGGATGCAGTAACGCGGATTCGTACGTCAACCAGTTCTTCGATCGGTTCTGGTTCAACTTGTACGCGGAATGGCAGGAGATCGATACGATCGAGGATGAAGACGAATACTACGACCAGCTCGATGATTTTTATAACACATATCAAGACCAATTCCTCAGCGATTATTCCGTCACCAGCCCGGCGGAGGATATTGCGGAGGCGTTCGCATTTTTCATCCTTTCGCCCAAGCCGCCAGCGGATTCGATCGCCAATGAAAAAATCCTGTTCTTTCACGGGTTTCCTGAATTGATGCAATTGCGCGGGCAGATCCTGAATCAACTGTGCGCCGAATTCCCGCAATGAGCGATCACAAAATTTCGTTCAAACGATCCGATTCAACGTGGCGCAAAGCCACTGTACTGGTTGGCGGAATCATCCTCCTGTGTTGTTTCGGAGTGTTGGGGTATTCTGGATTATTATTTTATATCGTGGCGAACGATGTTTCCCTGATTCCTTCGCCCACGCTCGACCCCAATTGCAAAGAAACGGCTTGTCTCAATGCCTGCCTGCGGGTTCTGCCCGACTTCGCCGGCGTGAATCTTTCTGAATATAGAAATGAATTGGATGAAAAAGTAGGAGGATATAAACTGGTAGGCTACTGGATCAAACAAACTGACGGGTCCCTGCAACGGTTGTCCAAACCGCAGGTTCCTTCTTATCTACAACCCTACCAGGACGATACCGAATTACATGCTCGCATTTGGAATTATGCAAGACGCCTCTTCGGCGTCACGGATCAAGTGTATATTTCCTATATCACGTTTTATGTGGACACAAATGTAGACGGCTATGCGGCCAGTGTGTGGAAGACCTCCAAGGGGAAATGGAGCTTGGAAATAAACCTGGCGGAATTCGATAGCGCCAGAGACACCACGGAAATCTTAGTTCACGAGCATGGCCACATCCTGACGTTGGATGATACGCAGGTCACAGGAATTGGACCCTGGTATGATGAAACGATCAACAGGAAGGACTTCGATGCAAAGTCTCGACTATGCGGCGACCAATTCTTCACGGGCGCGGAATGCGCGCGCGCCGATTCCTACATCAACGAATTCGGAAAGCGTTTCTGGCATGGTCAGTTATTCGAGGATTGGGTAACCGCCTTCCTGCAAGCGAGCGAGACGGAGGAGAATAGCCCCATCCTGAACGAATTCTATTTGAAATACCCGGACCAGTTTGTAAGAGCCTATGCCGCCACCAACCCGGATGAAGATATCGCCGAATCATGGACGGAATTCATCGTGCGTCTCAAACCTGCGGGTAACTCGATTGCCGAGCAAAAGGTGCTCTTCTTTTATGAATACCCGGAACTGGTGCAAACGCGAACCGAGATCCTACAAGCGGTATGTCAGCAGGCGTTAGAGCAAAAGTAAGACCATGGTGGACACCCTAACAATACAAGTTAACCCCACCTTAAGGGGAAACGCCCGCCAGTAAATGGCAGTATAATGCCGCCACATGGATTCGCTTCAACCCCCTCTCACAGAACAGAATTCCCCGCCTACGGGCGAAGCAGACCAACCCGTCGAATGGAAGCGTCCGCTGCGCGATATCCTCGAAACGCTTCTTCTTGCCGTCTTCCTGTATTTTGGGATCAACGCCGTCTCTGCCCGCGTGCGCGTGGATGGGTACAGCATGAACCCGTCGCTTGAGAACGGCGAATACATCCTGGTGAATAAACTGGCGTATAAACTCGGCGCGCCTTCGCGAGGCGATATCATTGTTTTCAGTTATCCGCGCGACCCCAGCCAGGACCTGATCAAGCGCGTGATCGGTTTGCCCGGCGATACGGTCGTGGTCGAAAACGGTCGGGTGCTGGTCAACGGGTTGCAGTTGGAGGAGCCGTACATTGCTTCGGCGCCGTTTTATAACGGCACATGGCAGGTGGACGAGGGAAGCCTGTTCGTGCTGGGCGATAACCGCAACGAGTCGAAAGATTCGCACGAGTGGGGTTTGCTCCCCATGGACAATGTGATCGGTAAAGCCGTGGTCATTTATTGGCCCCCTCCCAAATGGGAGATCATCAACCACATCGACGTGGCTTTTGCCGCGCAATGAAGTTACCTTTATGAACGATACCCATGCCGCTCCCCTCCAACCCCATGCAGACCGCGTTCCGTGCAGTGAATGTTCGGCGGGCATTATGCACTTGCGCCACATCACCTATTTCACCTGGCTCAGCGAGGAACTCGTCACTGTGCCGAACTTCCCCGCCTGGATCTGCGACCTGTGCGGCAGACGCGAATACGATGAGCGCGCCGTCTCGTGGCTGGCGATGCTCCTCAGCCCGGAAACGGGAAAGCCCACGCGCCGCGTCCATCGGACGCCCAAGCCTGCCCCGCCCGCGTTGAATCATCCCACCCCCCCGCTGGACTGACTCACACACCATGGACTCTTCCTCTCGAACGTATCGTTTCCTTCCCGCAGATTTATACACCGCCGGCTATCGTATCGTCGGCAAGGTGATGGCTGGCACGAGCGGCATCATGGGGACGATGAACGACCACACCAAGTCGCATCTTGAAGTGCATGATGCGCGGCTGGCGCGCATCCATATGCCCACAAAGTTAGTGGATCATTTTGAGGTAGTGAGGCTGGTGAAGACAAATATTTTCGCGTTGTGCGCCGCGCGCCGCGAAGACCTGGGTCCTGCGGCGGTGGTGCGCGGCGGGTATTCGAATGCCGCGCCTGTGCTTGCCCGGGTGACTTCGCAGGTGTACGAAGTGGAAGGGAAATTGGAGATTTCGGGTCGGTTCGATTTTTCGGTGCTGATTTCAGATACCACGCGCAATTTCATTCCGGTCTTCGACGCCGTGCTGGGAGCCATCCTCATCCCCAACCTCAGGGTGGAAAGTCCCGCGATGTTGTTCAACCGCGTGTTCATCGATATGATGGCGCTCCTCAACCAGCGGGCGAAAGAGGATAAGTAGCGGGCGTGGCGAAACAGGCGTGTCATAACCTTCTTTGCCACAGGGAACACCGAGACCGCAGAGAAAAATCTCTCTCTACCGGTACATTTGCACCGCTAAGTGTCGCCATGGCGCCATGCGACACCCGCAAAGAACATAAAGAAAACTTTTTTATCTTGGCGACCTTGGCGCGCTTTGCGGTAAATATCTTTCATGTACGGTAGAGAAAAAAATCTCAAATTCTCTGTGGACTCTGCCGTGTCGCGACACGAACGGTGTGGCTTCGCAGACCCAAATAACCGCTCTCATGTAGCATGTAGCCAATTGCTTGACCATTGCAAGGCGGGATGATAAAATCCGCCCGCTTTACGAAAGAACGTTTGCCCCCATCGTCTAGTGGACTAGGACGCAGCCCTTTCAAGGCTACGACCGGGGTTCGAATCCCCGTGGGGGCACTAACAAAACCTAACGCGCCGTGAGGCGCGTTTTTGTTTTGGAACACTGAGTGTACTCCTGCGGGTTGAATGGATTCGGCACAAGGCTGTCCGCGCTGAGGAAGCGTCCCAGCTTGGGGGAGTAGAATCTCGACTGGTAATGGTAGATTCCCAAACCAGCGATATTCCGTTGCCCTGTGAAGAGTTTGTCCGTATACATGCTTCCTGTGGCGAGGCGCGTCTCGCCGAAGGAGTAATAGCGGTTTTCACCCACGATGTTGCCTGCTGAATCGGTCACGACGGACGCCGAGCCAAGGTGATCTTTCAAGGTGAAGTAGAGTGTACCATTGACTCGCACATCGTCCCGATGCTCTTTGGGATGGCTCCGCCAGCGGGATAGTAGGTTGTTGTGCCGATTACCGAAATTAGCAACAAGAAGAGACTACCCATTTGATTACCTTACACTTTCAAAATCGGCATGCTGATACACGCTGAAAACGCAGATTTTTCATTCTGAATCAGCGAAAATCAGCGCACTTCGCGGTCTGCGACCCCAAAACCTTTGTGTAAGGTACTCAGACTTCTCATGGAAGACACTGTTTCGTAAGTACACAGATTCGACGGATTACACGGTCAAACAAGGGTTATCAAATAGTTTTCTCCGTGAAATCCGTGTGATCCGTGTCCAAAAAAGACTTCAGAAACACTCTCTAAAGACAATCTCCACTCTCATTTCTCTATTCTCTACTCTCTACTCTCTATTCTCTATTCTCTATTCTCTACTCTCCACTCTCCAGTCTCTCATCACGCATCCAAGTGATACGTGTGATACGCGTTCTGGCACGGGTTGCCCCAGGCGATGTGCATTTCGCGGGCGGTCAGGTCGATGACCAGCGCCGAAATGGTGCTCTCGCGGTCCATCGGGTCGATACCGGCGATGTTGTGATTGCAAATGGAGTTCGGCAGGTTCACATGATCCTTCTGGATCGTCTGCAGGGTTTTGATCGTATGGGTCGAGTTCTCGCGCAGTAAGCGGTTCGCGCGGAAGTAGCGCACGCGAGAAGAGATCAACTCCTCGGGGTCCTTCTCGATCTCCTTCATGGTCGGCGAAAGATAATGGTTCGTGTGAACCATATATCCGTCAGTGCCGTGCAAGATGTCGAAACGCTTCGCCGAGACCTCCACCGAATACATCTCCCCGCTTTCATGAACGAGCAGGTGGTTGTACCCCGCGGCGCGATGCGAGATGAGCATCCGCCCGATGGCGCCTGAAATACGACGCGAGGAAAGAACGGCGCGCGCGACAACCAGGCGGGGAATGCCGATGCGGGAATCGTTCGGGTAGACCGAATCGATCAACTGGGCGATGCCGTAGGCGTTGAATCCCACGTTAGGGAGCAATCCGCCGTACGTCATGGCAAGAAACGGAGGTTCCTCCTTCGGCTTCGCCAAAACCACATACACATCATTCTCGTCTTCCGGCACCCAATCCTCGTTGTGCGCCGCCAGCACATGACCATCCGCCGCGCGCTGTTCGTTCACCGCAAAACTGGTGCAGCGCGTAAGATGCAAGGCGTCCATCGTCATGGCTTCCATGGTATTGAGTGCCACCACATCATCGAACGACACATTCGCCCCCTCGGCAATGCCGCGCATTTCATCCACGTATTGGGGATAACGCTCCTCGGCGAACGGCAAATACTTACGCGACTGGATCTGCGCGCCTCCCCACGT
Source organism: Candidatus Defluviilinea gracilis (assembly GCF_057138825.1). NCBI lineage: Bacteria > Bacillati > Chloroflexota > Anaerolineae > Anaerolineales > Candidatus Villigracilaceae > Candidatus Defluviilinea > Candidatus Defluviilinea gracilis. The sequence continues at coordinate 21,898 of NZ_DBNHEF010000049.1, read as the reverse complement.
GAGTTCCAGAGTATTGTACGATTGGTCGATCAACACGCGGGCATTCTCGATGCTATGTTGAACCTGCTCGCGCCTCGCCTCGCCGATCTGCCTGCCCATGTCGCGGTGTGTGCCCGAAACCTCCACCAGCGGCGGCGCGGATTGATGAAGTATCGTGTTCGGGATGGGGTTTTGTTGTAATGCCATGAGACCTCCAATAAAATCAATCTGCCCCGGGCGAATACCCGGGGCAGACAAATTATAACAGCGATGCTCCCACCCTCCCGCAGGTTTTCTCGCAGCGCTCCGTTGATTCAACCGAACCTGCGGGACGTTTTACATGCGCGAATTACATCATGCGGACTTTTACGCCTGCGCGACAGGCGGAGGCGGCGGATCCACGATCACACCAGACGTATGAATGGTCCGCGACCCGAAGCGGGTGATCACCACCGAGCCGATCGCCAGCAACCCAAGCAAGAATTGCGCCAGCCCGCCGATACAAGGGAGAAAACCAAGCGCGCCACTGACCAGCACAAGCAAGAAGGTGCCAACGCCCACCGTCGCCACCGGCGACCACGTCTGGCTCATTGCCTTGGCGAAGCGCTCGCCCACCTCCGCCCCAAAGGCAACGATCCCAAACAACCAGGCAAAACCCAGCACAATGGGCGGGATGATCGTAAGGAACAACAACGCGCTCACTACCACCGCCAGCAAACCCATCGCGCCGACCATCAGCGGTTGCGCGGCAATGGCATTGCCTGCGCGCTCCATTTGCGGCTTCCAGAACAACGACAGTAACATGGCGAATCCCGCCGCCAGCGTTGCCCAAAAGAACAACTGGAATATTTGCCCAAAGAATCTGAACCCAAAATCGTACTTCACATCGATTCTGGACGGGTCTTGGAAAGGCGGAACTTGCCCATCCGGAAGATTGATCTCCGGCTGAACGTTATTGACGATCTCCCCTTCGACCACGGCTCCCTCCGCCACCACTGCCTGCCCGCCAATGGTGACCACATCACCCAGCGTCGACGCGGTCTCGTTCAAATAAATCTGCCCGCCAATAGCGACAACATCGCCATGGATCGCCCCGTCGCTTTTCACAGTGCCGCCCACCACAATCAGGTCTCCGTTGAACTCGGCATCTTCTTCAATAGACACGTTTCCGCCAAAGACCACCAGGTCGCCGTCGAACGTATCGCCGGATTCCAGCGTGAAGTTACTCCCAAAGATCACCTGACCGCCATTGGGTCCCGGCCCCTGAGCAAGCGCTGCGCTGGTCGGAACAAGCGCAAGCATAATCAGGGAAATCAGAGTAACGATCCTAAATTTTGTCTTCATACACTACACTCCTTGCGGCGCGCTTCGAAACGCGAACCGCCAAATGGATACCGACCACAACAAGCTGACGCCGGCAACGCCTGAAACGATCACCATCCACCCAAACGGCGGAAGCAACCTGCCCAGCACATCGAGGATGACCTTGCCAGCCTCCGCGCTTGCCTGAAGCGTGGTCAGAATGAACACAGCCGTCTCCACCAATGCGGCGATCCAACTGGCAGGCGATTGCAAAAAGCCAGCCAGATAAGGCGACACCAGCCATCCTAACAACAACATCCCGCCAAAAGCAAAAAAGACGGAACCGAGGATTCGGCGGCGGCGCTCGGCGGTTTTCTCAGCCGCCAGCCGCGCCTGAAACCGGGTTGCAAATCCCGGAGCGGGCACAGCCAGTTTCGCAGAGCGCAAAACCCTGGCGGTCTTTACCAGCGCGGCGCAATACGCGCACGAACGCAGGTGCGAATCCAATTCGCGCTGTTGTTGCGCATCGAGCGCAACCTCATGCAAAAGCCAGGTTTCAAAAGGCTGGTGATTCATGGCGTCTCCTTTCCGTTTGGGCAGGCAGAGTTTCCTCCTCCTGCCACATGCCTGCCAACGCCCGTCGCGAGCGATGCAGGCGGCTCTTCACAGCGCTGACCGTCAACTGCAACGACTCAGCGATCTCAATTTCAGAATAGTCGTACCAATACCTCATAATCACCGCCGCGCGATCCGTTTCATCGAGGTCGCCCAAAAGCCGGTGCAGGCGGTCGCGCTCCTCCCGCTTGGTCGATTCGACCTCAGGGTCGGGCGAAGCGGGGTCGGCGATCTCAAACACCGTCCCATCCTCGCGCTCCTCATCCATCGAAAAGACCGAGAGTCTCTTTCGGCGCAGGCGGTCGATGCAATAATGCGCGGCGATCGAAAGCAGCCAGGTGACGAACGAACGACTCGAGTCGTAACGATGCAGGTTTTGGTAGGCGCGCAAGAAAGTCTCCTGCGCGGCATCCTCCGCCGCTTCAGGTTCGCCCAGCATTCGATAACACAAGTTATACACATGTGTCTGATGCGATTCGACGAGCCGGGTAAATGCTTCGTCACTGCCTTGTTGAGCCTGGGCTACCCAGGCGAGTTCATCGTTCACCTGCGCTCCTCGTACTCCTTATACGCCTTGCGGGAAAAATAGTTGCGCGACATTTCACGGAGGACGACCGTCGCTTCATTCTACCAGTGCGGCTGATTCTAACCCTCAAAAAAACAAGCCCCCTTGCGGAGGCTTGCCATCGTTTACTTGGATGATTTATTTTTGAACCGGCTGAACAGTGTTTTCCGCTGGTTCTGGAAGCGGTCGAACGCGCTCTCCAACGATGATTTGACATCGGGCGGAACTTCGCCGCGCTCGAAGAACGCCAGCAGTTTCTTCGAGTTCGATTCCGGTTCATCCACCTTGGGCGCGCTACTGGACACATAATCGCTGTAATGCTGGGGCGAGTACATGGACATGTACTGATAATCGCCATACGTTTTCGCGTTGGTTTCCGAAACCTTATTGAACACAATGCCGATCACCCGCGCCCCGGCGCGATTCAACTGCTCTTTAATGACCTTTGCCTGATCGTCCTTCGTCAAGCCGGGTTCGATCACCAATACCACACCATCCACTTTCGAGGCGAGGTTGTACGAATCGGCAATGATCAACGGCGGCGCATCCACGATAATCGTCTCGTATTCGTCTCGCAATTCGTTCAAAATCGCGCCGACACGTTTTGAATTAACCACCTCGGTGATACTCGGCGGGATGTGCCCCGCTGTGATCACGTCGATGCGCTTCCCTTTCACGGGTCTCACAACTTCTTTTGCGGCAATCCGCGCATGGATGATATCTGCCAGCCCCGGGTTCTGCGAGATCTTCAAGGCTTTGTGAACAGAAGGACGCCGGAGATCGGAATCGACCAGGATCACCTTTTGGTCGCTCATGGCGAACGAAAGCGCGAGGTTCGCCGCAACCGTCGTCTTGCCGTTTCCCTGCACCGGGCTGGTCACCAGGATCGTCTTGGCGGAATTATAGGTTTGGAAAAACTCAAGGTTCGATTGCAACAAGCGAAAGTTCTCGGCAACGATCGAGTTCGGATGGCTCAACACATACGTGGCGTTATTGCCATTTTCAGAGATCTGCGAAAGGTAACCGATGACCGGCAGATTAAAGATACGCTCCACATCGGAAGTTGTCTTGATGGTGCGGTCGAGATATTCCAACCCATACGCGGCGCCTGCCGAAAGCAACAGCCCAACCAACCCTGCCAAGCCAATGATCAGCAGTTTGCTGGTACCCTCCGATTTTGTGGGCAGGTTCGCCGGCTCCACAACCGTCAAGGTGTTCAATGCGCCCTGCTGAGAATTGGAAAGGAACGTTGCGTAGTTATCCCGCAGGCTGGTCAACTTAAGCGTCAGAGTCTGAATTTCTTTTTCGGTCTCCGCGATCTGACTCGTGCTGGTCTGAACCTTCAAACTTGCCTGAAGGTCTTTAATTTCCTTGTCGGTCTGTTCGATCTGTTCCTGGAGGCTGGCAAGTTGCTGGTCGATGAATTCCTGCTGTTCCCCGCCCGTGCCGCTGACCGCCGGGCTTAATTTGATCAACTGTTGCGCCAATTCATTGGCAATGATCTGCGCGCGACGAGGGTCTGTGTCGGTGACAGCGATCTCGACCAACTGGGTGTTCGGAATGATGCGCGAATTGTATTGCGGAAGCCAGTCAATGCCCAACGCCTGTTTCGTGGCTTCCTGCACCGGTTCACGCCGCGCCATATCTGAGTAGATCGTCGCCAACTGTTGCGAAATTGAGATCTGACCCGGTTCCGGGTTGGGATTGGAAATGGTGCTTCCCGTCACCAGAGTGGTGCGGGAAATGTATTGCGCCGGCTGAAACAGCGTCGAGATCGAGCTGGAAATCAGAGCCAGCACAGTGGTCACTGCTATCAACCGCCACCATTTGATTAAAGGTTTGAGATAGGGATTAATATCCATGGGAACCAATTTTATAAACAGAATTATAGCAGGAGAAATTAAATAACCTAACGTTCTCCTCGAACTTCATGACGTTGCAACATTAGAAAAGTTACCATAGGAACAGCCAACGTGGTCGCTATACGCAAGGTCAGGTAAGTATTTTCGCATGGTGAATGGCTTCCTCGTAAATATGAATCAATTTCCCAGCCAAAACGGTCCAATCGTGATGCTTCCGAACATAGTCCAATCCAGCCTGCCCCACTTGTTGTTGTAATGATGGGTCTTCGATCAGGCGTAGAAGTTCCCGTGAAAACTCCTCAGCGGTGTCAGCCACCAAAACATCTTCTCCGGGCTTCGCTTGTAAAGCTATCATCGCCTTCATGTTTGTTACCACAGGTGTTTTACACGCCATCGCCTCAAGCGCTTTATTTTGGATTCCCGCGCCATACACAAGCGGAACCGCCGCAACCGTTGCTTTTTGAAGATATGGACGCATATCCGCAACAGTGCCTGTGACGATAATACGAGGGTCTGCCTGCAAGGATGTAATATGCGCCGGCGGATCCTTTCCGACGATCAGCAATTTCACGCCTGGGCGTTTCTCCCAAATGGTAGGCATGATTTCCCGAACCAGAAAATCTGCCATCGAAATATTGGCGTGATAACTCATCTTACCGCTAAAGACGATCGTTTCTGGATCGCGTTGAATCGCAACATCCGGGCGGAAATATTGCATATCCACGCCATTGGGCAACACGGTCACGGGCGATGGTGTCTTTGAAGATAATCGTAGGAGCGCCTCTCTATCAGCCTGTGATGTGATCGTCACATGATGAAACGCGGAAACCAGCTCACCTTCCCACGCCTGGGTCCGACGCAAGTCTAGCGTGGAGATCAGCCTGCCGAATGCGCTGCGGCTCTTCGCGGAGGTCAACTCAAAGAGGTGGCTGATACAGTCCACGCTGTCCCACACGACCGGCAGGCTGGGCAGGCGTGAACGGATCGTTGTTCCAAACATTGAGCCGCGCAAATGCTCCACATGCACAACGTCAAACCTTGAAGAAACGCTGTAGGATTGGAAAAAACGTTCAACCAACGCTGGGGTCCAACTATATACAGACTGCAAAGGTTGCCGGGTTGGCAAAGCAATCAGACTCTGCCAATACGAACGCAACGCGGGTTGATGTTCGTATACAACATCATGGCACAGGCTCTTCAACGCGCGCGCATCCTCAACATCTCCTTGGTTTGTCGTCACCGTAAAGACGGTCACCTCCGCGCCAAGGGCGGAAAGATGCGAGATCAACTGATAGGGCCTGACCCGAATCAGATTAGGCACATACGGAACAAAATATGCGATTTTCATGCCGGGCTGGAAAACATCGAACGCAGGCGAAGCCGATGCAACAGAAGTCTGTATTGAAAACGCAAATGAGATTTGATCGTGCGCCACAACTTCGCCTTGGAAACCCCGAACATACGGCTATGCAACGCGGCGGGAAACTCGACGACCTTGAATCCCTTGAGCATGGCTTTGACCATGAACTCGGTGCCGGCAAGGTAATCATCCGCCTCGAATTGCACTTGTTCGACCACTCTGCGGCGATAGCCTCGAAACAGCGCTGTATACGTGTAGATGTTCCAGTTCAACAAAATTCGATAAAGAAGAGACGAGCCTTTGCTAAGGAATATCCTATACCCGGGCACTCCAACCACTTCCCCGTCCGGATGGTACGGCGAGGCGGTCACCACATCCACATTCTTCTGAAGGCAAGCCAACAAGGCTGGGATGGTCCCAAATTTATAGGTTCCATCGCTGTCGGTTGTGAGAATGATGTCGCCGGTCGAAGCCTGTAACCCTGTGCGGATTGCCGCGCCAAGCCCGCGATTTACTTCATGCTTCTCAAACTTAATCGGTATTGTCTGGCTGGAACGGGAAGCAAAAGCGGTTTTGAGCGCGTGATACGTAGCATCCTTGCTCCCATCGTCGACAAAAACGACTTCTACAGAGGTCACAGCGCCGCCGTCCGGCAATTTACTTCCGATCAAGCTATCGGCAACGGGGAAGAAGTCTGTTCCCAGTTTTTCGATGTTATCCTCTTCATTAAAACAGGGAATAACAATGGATATTTTCATATGCAATCTTTTCACTCCTCGCGATGGTTGATTTTATACAATGTGTAATTCTCAACAGTAACCACAGGGACGCAACAGCCTCCCGCCAAAAACTCGGTATACATGCCAGTCCACTTCGAAAAGGGACCTTCGATCAGGTAATCTGGATCATACGCCGTTGGATCATAGATCTCGTCTGTCATCTCGCCAAACTGCGTTTCCGCGGTCTTGAGGTCGACCCAGCGATTGGCAGGATGATGGTACGTGTGATCCGGCGTCAACAGGTCGAGCTCCCATTCCCACGATTCGATCACCGCGTCCGCGGGAAGGTTTTGAATAATATAATCGGCAAATTTCTCGGGCGTTGCATCGTGCCTGACATCAATATCCCGTATCTGCTGGAACAAACCGTTTCCCGCCCAAACCAAACCCGCCAACAGAAAAACGGACCCTGCATACAAGGAGCTTTGTCGCAACCTCGAACTTTTTTGCCACTCGTTCCAGGTCTTGCGAATATATAAATAAATTCGATAAAAAACCTCTCCAGAGAAAACCAGCCCGATGGAGAAAGCCTCGAACATATAACGGGGCCACCCGACTGATATAAAGCAAAACCAAAGGACCCAGACTGTGACGAACACAGCCAGCATGAATTTCCCTAACCCAAATAAGGTCCGTTGACGGCTTTCCAGAAACGACAGAAGCAAGCCAGGACCCGCAAAAAGCAAAAAACCGGAACGTAGTAGGTACCATATATTTCCCGGTATACGACTCGCCCGAAACGCCAGGATGGTCACTTCTGCGCTCGAGTCGAGCGCCGCAAGATGAGCGGCAAAATTTTCCGCGCCTACCAATTTGTACTGAACGCCGAACCATAAGGCGGCACAGGTGAGCATCACAACCAAAACGATCATGCTGTTGAGAGGTCGGATTTGCTTGTAATAAAAATAATCTGCAACGACCGCCAAGCCCAACGCGGGGACAAAGATCCAATACTGACCCTTCGTCACCAGCGCCAGCCCGAAAAACAACCCTGAGAGAATTGCGTAACGCGTCTGTTTCTTTTTCCCAAGCGCAAAGAAGCAGAGAAACCCGATAAAAAAATACATCAGCGCGGGAACGTTGCCCAAAGCCTGCCTGCCATAAAACAAGAACCCTTCGTCTGGGATCGACAACAACAGGAATACCGAGATCAACGCGGAAGGCGCGCTATACAACACGGATGAGATGCGAAAAAACAACCAAACCGCCGCAAGAAAAAATACGGCGGCAAGGATCCGCGCTTGCAACAACCCTACGCCAAAGATCTTGAATAGTACTGCAATCGGAACGATCAAGCCTGGTCCATTCGCGATCAACGGCTGATCAAGCATCCGAAACCCTTCCACAGACCGCATGGCATACTGCCCATGGTTGACCAAATTCAACGCGCCCTGCAACGCCAGCCCCTCGTCAAACCAGGTAACCGGGTAATAGGGTTGATGATAGACACCTAACACCAACAGAGAAACAAACGCCAAGGCGACAAGAAGCCGCCTCATATTAATCGCTTTCCAATCCATGAAGAGGTCCGAGGCAAATACTACGGCGCGTACTGATACAAATATCGCGGATACTCAAGGTTATATCGCTTGGGCAATGTGGAGAGCGCGGCGAACCTGTCACCCAAATCTGATGCAAGTTGGTAATCATCCAGAAGGAAGAAAAGAAGCGGATCGTTCTCCAGCGGATAATTCGTCAGGATGTAGGCGGTTCCCTCCGGACGTATGACTGGGTCCAGTAATCCCTGAACGATTCTCACATCCTCATCCTCCGCGCCGGGACCGCGAATCAGATCCTCCATCGGCACCCAATGGACAGCGGGAGCAAACGCATACCCATCCTCCAACTGCCCAACCCACGGAGCATAGACGGGTCCATCGAGAGAATTTAAATATCCGATAAAATCCTGATAGGTCTCCTCGGCATGCGAAGAAACAATCACAGTTGCCGGGTTATAAAAGAATAAGGCAAAAGATAAACCCAACGCCGCAAGATGGAGCGACCATTTGCGCGCAACTTGATATTCGTCAAGGAATGCCGCCATGCCGATCACACCGGTTAAGATGAACCATGCGCCCATCGGGATAAAAACATTGTTATTCGAACCGGGATCGAGTGCGCCCATAAAACCGCTCAGCAAAGCAAAGGGCAGGGTGAAATACCAAATACTCGCCTTGCTTTTCTGTTTGAGCCCATACATCAACGAGGCAACTACGCCGACACCGGCCAGGGCAGGGTAATTTGTTACGATGAACACAACATAGCGTACAACGGCATCCACATTGAGATGGCTCCAACTGCCGGGCACCGTCAACGTGTAGTAGTGAAACAGTGAACCAAAGAAGAGCGTTGGCGCAAGCAGGTACAGGACGGGACCGAGCGCCCCGGCAACAACCCAATAGGGCAGGGAATTCTTCCAGCCCTCGCGCCATGTGAGATACAGCACGCCCCCCATGGCGAATAAAGCGCCGTGTTGCTTGAACCAGAACGAAGCGACCAACACCAACACGCCCAGCACATTGACCGAACGGGATTTGTTCAACGAGATCATGTAACATCCCAGTAATGCGCAGAATAATAGCCAAGAGTCAGAATGGGCGTTATCAAGGTAGGTATCCATCACGCGATACGCGGCAGTGAACAAACCCACCGCAACGATCCCCCACCACGCAGAGCGCGTTTCTTTTTTGACAGCGAGGAAGATGACGATCTCCGCGCCGAGCATTCCGAGGATGGCTACCAGCCTCAGGGTGAACAAGTTCGCTCCGAATAACCACGCAAACGGAATCGAGAAATAGTAATAAAACGGGGCATATGCCAGCGGCACAAAGCCCGGCGACGGCTCGACGTATATCGGCTGACCGGCAACCGCGCGCTGGAAATGCTGGACGACCGTCAACTCCATGGCTTCAAGGTTCAACGGGAAGTTGACGTGGTTGACCCACAGATACGCCATGAAAAGAATCCAAGCCCCCGCGTAGAGGGCGACCAGGTTCAGAAAAACGCGCGAAAGATTCGACTCGCGCCGAAACCCGAGAAGTATTCCGCCGGCGAAGACAAGCAAAATGAAAAGTTTAACCAGCATGGTTTATTTCTCGATCCGTTGATACAGATCGTAATCGCCGAAGGTCTGCACCCATTGGTAGTTTTCGAAAACATATTCCACCGGGTAGATCAACGTCCATTTGGAGAACTCGCCGACAAGGAGATACTCGGGGTTCTCAGTTTCCACGAAAGAGTAGCGGTCCCTGACCGGTTCGCCGCCATAGTACACCTGGTTCACAGCCACCGCGAGCAACTCATTTTGCGGGTAGTGATAGTTATGGTTTGTCAGGAAGCCGATTTCAGGCTCCCAGGTTTCGATCACCGCCGACTCGGGAACATTCGCGTTGAGATAGTCTGCCATCAGTTGAGCATTGTTCGGGCCGGGAAACGCGATCTCTGAGACCGTCTTTGCCAGCGGAATTGCGACGATGGCAACCAGCCATAAGGTCAGGGCGAGGCGGGCGGCGTTCTTCACCTCGAACAGCGAACGGAAAAATCCGCCTCTCCAGTCGAAGTTGAAACCCTCCGTCAGGCTGTGGAAGAAGCGGGCGATGAAAATGCTGGAGAGGGTAAGCCCGAGGAAGGCGTAGCGGATCCAGCCGATGGAGGCGACGATAAACCACACAAGGTTGAGCGCGATCATGAGGAACAGCACGCTGAATTTTTGTCCCTCGCGCGCGCGAGGCGCCGACACGAAGAAAGCATAGATCAAAGCGGGTAACAAGGCTTCGAGGTAGACCGCCCGCGAACTGAGCGCACCCACATTGGCGGCGAGTTGCGCAAGGTTGAAATTGAATGCCGCGCCTTCGGCAGAGGCTCGCAAGAGCGCCAGGTTTTCGGTCATTGTAGCGGGACCGAGATACATCAATGTGAAGACTTGCCAGATGCCGAAACTGCCCGCCGCAACAATGCCGGGGATGAGAAAATTCTTGTGAGAAGAGGTCTTGTAATAGAAAATATCCAGCCCCCACGAAAGGATCAGGGTCGGGGCGAGGAAGAGCAGGTATTGGTATTTGGTGATCATCGCCAGCCCGAAGAATAAGCCGATGGTCGCCAGCCGTTTTACATCGTTTTCATTCCATTTGGAGAACCAGAGATAGAGCGCGAGCGCCAGGAAGAAAAAGCCCGGCACCTCCCCCAGCAGTTGACGCCCATACTCCAAAAACAAAACACTGCGCGAGGATAAGATTAACGCCAGGGCGATCCACGCAACCGCCTTGCCGGAGAGATGCTCCGCCAGTTTGAAAAAGATGTAGCATGCCGCCAGCAGATACAGCGCCATCACGAACCGCGCCTGGATTAAGCCGATGCCAAAGAGTTTGAACGCCGCCGCGATGGGAAGCATCACCGTGGGACCAACACCAATGGTGGGACCGTAATAACGGAACCCGTCACTGCTGATATCCGCATACTCGCCGTATCGCGCCAGCGTCTTCGGCACATGCAAATGTGAGCCCTCATCGAACCACGGGGCGGGGTAGCGCGTCAGGTTATGGAACGCAAAGAAATAAATAAGCAGGATTCCAAGCGCCGTAAGAAGCGTCTTTCGATTCGTAGATAGGAATTGCGACATAGTCTCTCCGAAGGCTGAAACAAGCAACTGTGGTAGATTTCCCCATCGCCTGGGGTTGTTATGAATAGGCGGATTGTATCGATTGCCGTCTGGCGGGGAGGATCAACTGCGCGTATTCCACGCCGCCAAGTACTAGACGGGTTTTGGCGGGAGTGGGTACACCGTCTACGGTGACAGCGGAAAGTTTCTTTCCGGCATGGAGCGCGGGGAGGAGAACCGTCAGCGTGGATAAAGGCTGGGCGGGCGGGAGCAGTTCGCACGTCAGGGAAGAAGCGGCGGCATCCCAGGTCACATTCTCAAAGTTAGAGTCGTGCCGGGCATCCGAAAACCACAGCCACTCTTGCGCCGAAAGTATCGGCACGCCGAGTTCGTTGGCGTAATCCAGCGTGCCCTCCAAAAAGATGCGCCCCGATTTCGCCGGGTCGCCGCCGAGTTGGAAGGGATCGACATGGAATTGCCCGGTGATGGCGCAGTAATCGCCGTACTTGACCGAGCGATCGAGCAGATACTTTGAAATGTCTACCGTCTCTTGCGCGCTCAAGCTGGCATAGCCGCCCCACTCCGGCACGTTCATGGGGATGTTGTGTTCATCGGTGACTTGCGTGAGTTGCTGATACAGGTCGATGATATGACCCTGCTCGTCGATGAATTTCATCGGGCGACCGCTACCGGTGAGGTGACCATTCACCCACGCGCCGTTCGGCATTTGCAGGGATGGACCGACATGATAATAATCAAAATTCATGCGCATCCCGTGCATGGCTTGCGCGCGGGCGGTTTCCATCCAACCTGACCATAAGACGCGATGCGTGCGCACGGTTTGCGATACGGGCCCGTAGCCTCGCCCGGTAAATTCCTTCCAATAGACCTGCCATTCGTCGAGCCCGGTTTCAACATACGGATGCAAAGCGATCTCATGCCCGCGCGCGCGCCAGGATTTAATCAGGTCTGGCGTGGGCGACCCAAATTCTTCGCCGAGCGCGTTGGAGATCACGGGCACGTGATCGGTCAGCCAGAAACGAGTCCAGCGGGCGGCGCGACCGATATCGCCCACGATCTGCGGGGCGTAATACACGGTCATGTGCCCTCCGCGATCGTCCACGATCTTCAACACTTCTTCGATGAACGGAACGGGGTTGCTGTGCGAATCGCCGGTGGCGATTAATACCGATTTTTTATCTTCGGGGAAATACCACAAACGCGGCAAAGGTCGTTTGCTCAAGCGCGCCAGCATATTCACGAGCAGGCGTTGTTGTTCGTCGGCTTGCGGGATATGGATACGCTCGAGGTCGATCCAACCCACGAACATATCCACCGTGCGCGCGCCGTTCAAACCGTCCAAATCCTGGTTCACAAGTTCGGGGTTTCCCTGCCGCATATACGCGATGCTCTTGGCGAGATCGAACGCGAACGCCGCCGCTTCGCCTTTGCCGAATCGATTCATCACAATCGCGGGTTTTCCATACGGGGCATTCTTGGTAAACAGCCACGCCACCCCCTCGCCGCTGGTGAGTTCGTACAAATCTGCCGTTCCATGATATTGAAGCGACATGGGATTACTGCCGCCATTGACAGGCTGGGCGGAGTCATACAAAAGATATTCGTCGGATAACGAGCCTGCGCTTCTCTCCCAGCCGAACATTGATTCAAACCCCGCGGCCGGTTTCAAACTGACGAGTCCCCCGCCGTTGAACACGTAGCCTTCGAACAGTTCGATCTGCGAGGTTGTCAGCGGGGTCTCAGCCAGCAGAATCACATCGTATGCGCCGATCACATCTGCGGAAAGCGACGACAATGCCGCCACGTGAAAACAATTGACTCCCTCTGCCCGCAGAATCTCGGTGAGGAAGATGCCGAACTTATTTTCCGCTTCGGGGTTCACGACAACAAGGATGGGGACCGAGCCGTCCAACTCTGCTGTGAACAAACTATTCGGGTTCACATACGGATTCCGCTCCACGATGGGATCGCCGTTCGATTCGCGCAACACGCCATAGCCCAAGGCGGCAGTTACCGCCGCGCCTGCGCCAGCCAATTTGAGAAAATCTCTGCGGGTAATTTTTCGTTTCATAGTGTTCGAAGGAGATGCCGCCCTGAACGGGGCGAAGGGTCTCTACCACAAGGACAGAGAGGCTTCGCGTTTATTCAGCGCGACAAGATAGAGGCTTACTTGAAAATCGGCGAGCCGATCAACTCATCGAGGTAGGAGCGCAAGGACTCGAGCGCGGTTGCCGAGTCTGGTTCCTTCGCAAGGTCCGATAATTCTAGCGGATCGTCTCTCCAGTTATATAACACCTCGCCGAATTCTTCATGGACGATATACTGCAATCGATCGCCGACCACCGATTTCATCTCGCCGTAGGTGGTGGGGTTTTGTTCCGCCGCGCCGTCAAATTGCGCCACCTCCGAAATGGGGTTCGCCCACCCCGGCGGCGCGCTCCCGCCGAATAATTTCGTCAGCGGTTGGGATGGGAATGCGCCGTCGTTGGCGTTCAACAATTGCAGGATGGTCGCAGGCAGGCTGGTCGTCGAGACAGGCGTATCCACGACAATGCCCGAGGGAACTCCCGCCCCCCACACGATGAGCGGCACGTGGATCTCCTGCCGGTACAGCGACGCGCTGTGCTGGAGCAATCCATGCTCGCCCAACGACTCGCCATGATCGGCGGTGATGATAACAATTGTATTCTCCAACTCGCCGCGCGACTCAAGCTCGGCAAACAACGCTTTGATCTGATCGTCCACATAATTGATCGAGCCGTCGTATGCGTCGATCTCGCTTTGCAGTTGTGCGGGCGTCAATTCAGGGTGGTAGCGCTCGATGAAGCCGTTGATCAACCCGCCCCGCGTCTGACCGTATTTACTCAGATAAGGTTCGGGCGGCGTGTAGGGGTCGTGCGCATCGAAGTAATTGATGAAAACAAAGAATGGCTGATCGCCGCGATCGATCCACTGCAATGCCGACTGATTGATCTCCGGCGCAAGCCGGCGCGTGGGAACGCCTTCATACTTCAAGGCTTTGCGCAAACCATAATAATCGAAGAGATAGCCGTATAACGATGAATTGAGAAACGCGTCAGGCGCAGACTGATCATTGTCTTCAAAATGCAGGAAGCCGCGACCAAAACCCTGGCGGCGGGTGAAGAATAGTGTGTTCGCCGAAAACGCGCCGGTGCGATAGCCCTGCGCTTGCAACACTTCGCCGATCGTCGGGTAGGTGTCGTCGAGCGGTTGCGTTTCGGCTTGGTGTTCGTAGGTGTAGCGGCCGGTCAACATGGAGGCGTGTGATGGTTGCGTCCATGAAGAAGGCGAGATGGCGTTCTCAAAGCGGACACCCTCCGCGGCGAGACCGTCGATGAACGGACTCGTCTCGCGCTCATACCCGTACGAGGAAAGATGATCGGCGCGCAATGTGTCCACCACGATCACAATGACGTTCGGCGCGTCGGCATGATCCCTCAGCTGGGATGTCTTTAATCTTTCGTTCGCCCACCCCCCGCCTTGGACGATCACAAAGACCGCAATTGCCATGACCGCCAGCCATTTCAAACCGCGTAGAGAACTCTGTCCAGCCTGTTCCCGTTTGAGCAACACATTGAAAACCTGAACGCTTGCTCCTGCCGACAAAATCAAAATCGGCGCGAGTGAAATGCGCCCGAAGAGGACGATGAAAACCCAATCGAACACGGCGAGAAACGAAAAAAGAAACAGGCTGATCTTATGGACGGGGATTTTCTTCCGCAACGGAAAGCCGATCAGGGTCAGCGCGAATCCCGCCAGCGCAAACAGGATCACATCCACCAAGGGCGCGATCCACAGCGTTTCATACCAGTAGGCGCGGTTTTGCAGTCGCCACGTCAGCAGTTCGAGCTGATGCAAGCCGAAGAGTAGGATGCCCTCCACCAACCCGGTGATCAGACCGAAGTTGACAGCCAGCAGTAGCGTTTTCTGCGCGAAATCTTTGAAGTTATCTTTCAAGTTTTATCTCAGGGGCAAGGGAACGCGACAGGGTTGCCGCTCTTGCAACCGGCAAGATCATTCTCGCGTTATGGGTGGTTATTTATTATCGTAGGGCCACGTCATACCGAGTTGGGCGAGGAGATCAAGGTAGTACTTGGTGAGTGAATCCACTTCGGCGGGATTCTCGCCGGCAAGATTATTTTCCTGATCTGGGTCGTCATTCAAATTGTACAACTCGATGCCATTGAACTCATGGGCGATGAACTGCCATTCGGGAGACAGCACGGTGACCATGTCGCCTCGAATCGACAAGTGATGCGGGTTCACCCAACTCGACTCTGCCATCTCCGCGATGGGGTCGGGGAAATCCGCCGCCGCGGCCGGGTCAGCCCACAATTGAGAAAGAGGCGGTCCGCGGAAGGCGGTCTGCTCCGGTTCGCCGAGCATATCCAACAGCATGGCGGGGATAAAAGTGTTCGACACGGGCGTATCGATCCGCATATTTTGCGGCGCCGATTTCGGATACCATACGATCAGCGGCACATAGATGACCGGCTTATACAACGAGTTGTGATGCTCCCACAGCCCATGCTCGCCGAACAACTCGCCATGATCGGAAGTGATGACAACGATGGTGTTATCGAGTTTGCCGCGCGACTCCAATTCTTTCAACAGAACGTCGATCTGCTGGTCGGTATAGTAAATGCCGCCGTCGTACGCGTCGATCTCGCCTTGCGCTTGCTCGGGCGTTTTGGAGTTGTAAATATCGGCGGTAGTCCAATCGGTGTTGACGAGTCCGCCGGGGTTGGGGAGGTTCGAAAATTTCGCGCGCTCCGGTGAAATGTACGGCGCGTGAGCGTCGTAATAATTGACAAAGGCAAAGAACGGCGTGTCGTCGTCCTGGTCGATCCAATCCAATGCGGACTGGTTGACGCTCGGACCCCAACGGCGGTCAATCGAAAATTCCATGTTGAACACTTTATGGAAAACGTAATATTCCATGAAGCGCCCATACACAGAACTGACCGCCAACTGTGGCAGGGTCTGGTAGTAATCTTCAAAATGGAGGAAGCCGCGCGCAAACCCCCAATGGCTGGTGACAGTTTCAAAATTGCCGTTGAATGCGCCGGTGCGGTAACCGCGTTCGGTCAGCGCTTCGGCAATGGTGGGGTAGGTTTCATCGAGATAACGCCCGCCGTCCGCTTTATGTTCGTAGGGCCAGCGACCGGTGAAGAGCGAGGCGTGCGAGGTGAGAGTCCATGACGAGGCGGCGTAGGCGTTTTCGAACATCACGCCTTCAGAGGCGATGCGCTTGAGGGTCGGGTCGGTTTCGCGCTCGTATCCTTGAAGCGACAAATGGTCGGCGCGGACGGTGTCCATCACGATCAACAAGATATTCGGGGTTGGTTCGCTCCCCTGCGTCTGCGGCAGGTTGCTTGCGGCAACGCGCTCTCGAACCCACAAACCGCCTTGAACGAGGACGAACAATGCCAGCGTAACCCCGGCAAGAATTTTGAACGTTCGTTGCGCGAACCGGGCAAATCGATTTTCACGCGCAACAATGACCGTTGACACTTGATACCCGATGCCGGCGCCAAGGATCGCAGTGGCGGCGGGGTTCAACCTGCCGGAAAGGTAGACCAGTAACCAACCGAAAGAGGCAAGAAAACAAAAAACAAAGAAGACCGCTGGCCTGGCAAACTTGCGCGGCAGAAACTGGGCAACGACCGCCGCGCCAACGCCAACCAGCAGAAAGAACAACGCGTCGAAGACTGGCGCGACCCACAACACTTGCGGTCCGGAGCCGAGATAGGTGATCTGCCCGCGCAGGAGTTCGTAGCGTTGCAATGCGTACAGCAACATGCCTTCCACCAAGCCGGTGATCATGCCAAACCACAGCGCGTATTTGAGGATTTCAATCGCAAATTGTGTGTCGAATTTTTTCATGAAGTTTTCTCGCCATGTCACCCTGAACCCTTCGACAGGCTCAGGAGAAACTCCGCAAAGGGTCTCCGCGATCGTTTCAGAGATTCTTCGCTTCAGAATGACAATCGATTAGATATACCCCAACCCGCTCAACCGTTCGCGGAGCATCGCCTGTTCGTCATCCGACAAGCCGGAGGAGCGGTTCAGTTCCATGCCTGCCACCCACGATTTCCCTTCGATGCTCGCAGGCAACGGGTAGCCCGCCAATTCCAACACGGTTGGAGTGAGATCGAGCGAGGAGCCATCCTGATAACCCGAAATCGGGTTGCTCGACGCGACGAGCACAAAACACAACTCCCCCACCACCAGGATAAGGGTGTCATCGCTTAAATGTTGTAGCGCGTTGCCCAAGCCGCGGTCGAAGTCCAGATAGAGGTCGGCGGACCCGCCGTCACTGGGGAAAGAGGCGTTGAGTTGACAGCAATCCCATGCGCCGGAGGCAAGTTTCGCTTCCAGCGCGGAAACATCATCGAACACGGCAACGTCTTTCTCCGCTTGCGCGAGAAATTCAGCCAGCGTCAAGGTGTGCGCTTCGTGACGCGCCAGCACATTCCATTCGCGCGGGTTGCCTTCGAGTTCTCCAAAACAACCCATGTCCATCAGGCGGCGCAGATTTTCGAGCCGTTCATCGGCGAGCAACATGGCGCGCTTTGCTCCCTGCAAGTTGAACGCTAAAATTTTCATGATATTAAATCGCTTCCTTCCATGGCATCGCCTTTCGCGACGCCGAGCGCGTTGAGAATGGTCGGCGCAAGGTCCATCAGGCTCGGCGACTCTGCGCTGAATTTTTTATTCATGAACAAAACCCCCGAAGCCAGCGCGGGGTCGATCACATGATCGCCGCCCCACTTTTTGGTGTTATCGGCGAACAACCCGCGCGGAACTCCGCCCAGCGGCGTATCCCACGAGACGCGATAGCCCTCGGAAAAATTGACGATCAGGTCGGGCGCTTCGTTCGCATACGGACCGCGATAGACTTCTTCGCTTCGCGCCACCGCGCGAACTGCCACGGCTCCCCGGTCGGGGTCCGCCAGCCCGGTCAGCCCCTTCACGATGCCATCCCGCACAGACTCCGCATCCCCATCCGTGACGATGCCGTTGGCTTCGCGTCCTTTGCGGTTGAGGAAGATGCAACCCAACCCCAGCGAAAAGGCTTTGGTCTTATCCCAATCCACGTTTTGGAAAAAGTCGCCGCTTTCGCCCGGCGTGAAACCGGGCTTGAGAGCGAGGAAACCGTTATCGTGCAACCATGTGTTGAGATTTAATCCGCGTTGGAACGAGTTCATGCCATGGTCGCTCAACACGATGAAGAGCGTGTCGGGGTCGGCGCGCTTCATTGCCTCGCCGACGATCTCGTCGCATTCGCGGTAATGTTCTTCGATCACTTTGGCGTAGCGCGAAACATCCTCGCCTTGATTGGCGGGATGGTTCGGCTCGGTAAAGCGCCAGAACATGTGCGCCAGCCGATCGGGAGTGTCGAACAGGCAGAAGAAGAATCCTTTTTGGAATCTGCCTAATTCAAATTCCATCATCTTGCGGCGTTCGCGTAACACGGTGCGACACTGGTCGAGGTACGAGGCTTCGTCGAATCGTTCGTTGTTCAAGCCGTCGTGGTCTTCCGCCATGCCGGCGGTGTAATAGCGCCCGATCTTCATTGCCAGGTCGTGGGCATATTCCTGCGGCGAGCTGATCGGGAACAGCGGTTCCTCGGTTTCGAAATTGACGGGGGAAGCGTATAACTCAAACTCGGGTTCGAGTTGGCGCAGGTTGAAGCGCACAATGCCCGATACGGTTTGCATCATCCCAACTTTGAACTTGACCTTCAGCCACTTGCTCCATTTGCCCAAAGTCACTTCGAGCTTGTCGGGTTGTCCCTGCGAGGCGATGACGATCTTATTTTCGGACTTCTGTATTTCGATATGGATATCGAACTTGTGATCGGACTTGGTCTTCGGGTCGCGCGGACCAATGATGTGCGTCGTCACTTTACCGTTCGTCACGCCAACGTTGACCACCTTTTCACTTTGCTCGGCGCGCAACTCTTTGCGCGTGGAGTAGAACGTGGGCGTGCCGAATCCGCCGCGCAGGTCGGGGACGCCGACGCCCGAGAGCATGCGTCCCTTCACTTTATCCGGCGGGTAGGCGCATGGGATGCGCAGGATGGTCGATTCCACATCCTTTGCCGAGAGCAAATCCCAGAATGGAGTCCCGCGCCGCATGTTCACCACCTTGGGCAGGACGAACGCGTTCTTCTGCTCGTACCGACTCAATGCCATCAGCGGCAGGTAGGTTTTCGCGTCGCGGGTGAGGAAATCGAAAATGCCGTGCCCGCCGGGGTTGGTACCGGTTGAGAAGGTGGACCAAGCCACAGGCGTCTGGGCGGAGGCGGTGGTTTTGAGTCGCGAATATCCGCCCTGTTCGCGCAGTCGCATCAAGTTGGGGAGTTCACCACGAGCCATCATGGATTCGACGATCTTCGGCTCGAATCCATCCAGCCCGATGACAATGACCTTTTTCATCGGCGAAAGAATTATTGCTCTTGTTTTTCTTCCACGGCTTCTTCGATTTCGACATCCGGGGGAAGTTCTTCGGGGATGCCGCGCGCTTTGCGATACGCTTTCTTCACGAATTTGACGATGATTCGCCAGAACATAAGGAAGAAGCCCGCAATTGCCGCCAGAACAGAGGCGATGGGCATGAGGGTCTCAGGTCCCAAGTAGCCGCGCCCTTGCGCCGGGTCGGAAAGCCCCATGAGGGTGAGCAGTCGGGTCAATCGGAAAATTGGATTCATTGTTGTATTCCTTTCTTTTTATGCAAGCGCTTTTTTGCGTTCGCGATAGAGTTCCTGGTCCACGACAGATGCCATCGTTTGCACATCCATGCCGCCAAGAAACGCGCTGACCTTTTGCAACGATTCGGTCGGGTCGTTGACCATCACGTTGTAATCGACGTAGAGCGTTTCGATATTTGCCTGCCGCACGAGCCAGCCTTTTACCTGTTTGAGGTGTTCTTCGTAGGTCTTTGCCATCTTGTCGTCGGGGATGTTATCGTCGCCTTTGCCGAGCCGCCCCAGCATTTTCTTCTGGGAGGACAGGATTTCCTTGAGATCGCGGCGCATGAAGACAATCTTGTAATTGAATTCAGGCGGCAGGAAGGTGATCAGCCCGGTGACGATCTTTACGACTTTGCCGACCGCCTCCGGCATCCAGGCGAGGTCGCCGTCTTTCATGTTTTTGACGCGCTCGAATTCGTAATACCCTTTCGGGTTGTTCGCGTCTGCTTCGCGCAGGTTATCGGTGAGGATCGGCAACCCGCCCGCTTCGAGCATCTTCATCATCATGGACGTGCCCGAGCGCGGCAGTCCGGACACAATTATGACCGTGTTAGAGTTCATCGATTCGCTCCTGCGATAAGATCAGACGCCTCGCGCGCGTGACGGGAAACGGATTCGCCATTGGTCAGCGCGGGGTAGATCTGCGACGTGGTGGCAAGGAAGAGATTCTCGATCGGCGTCTTGACCGGCGGGATTAAGCCCGTTTCATTCAAGCCATGTAATGGTTCGACATAACGCTCCCGATGGATCAAGAAATATCGAACGGAGGCGGCGTCAAAACTTGGGAACATCGCTTCTAAGTTTTCAAGCCAGATGCGCTTGATCTCGTCGTCGCTCTTCTTCTGCCATTCACTGCCGGGCGCGGTGTATTTTGGCAAATAGACCAGGTGATAGCCGCCGGCATATTTGGGATCGATGTAAGCGGTCGTCTCGATCACGCCGGTGAACGGGTAGCGATCGTCGGTGATATTCACCGTCCAGTTCCCGGTTAAGGGGCGGTCCAGCACAAGCAACGGGGCGATGATGCCAAGATAGTCCGACTTGCCGAGATATTCGTGATACGCCTGATCGGCTGTGGGAATCAGGCGCTGAAAGACGGGGGTCTGCATGGTGCAAACCACCTTGTCATACTTCACCACCTCGTCGTTCGTCATGCGAATGCCCACCGCCTTGCCGTTTTCGATCACAATTTCCTTGACCGGCGTTTTGAGAAGCACGTTCCCGCCCGCCTCCACGATCTTGTCTGTCAGGGCTTTGATGAGGGTGATGTACCCGCCGATCAGATGCCCTGCCATTTCTTTTTGATTCGCGCCCTCGCGGGTCGATTTCATGCGCACCAGCCGAGACCAGATCCATGTGGCTGGCACATTATCGAAACCGCCATCGAATTTGGCTTTCAACATGGGACGCCAGATGTTTTGGAAAGTGGTTTCGCCGCTCCACTTCAGCAACCAACTTTGAACGCTGACCGATTCGAGCGTTTTCCAATCTTTGACGAATTGCGCGGCAAGCACGGTGAGACCCAGCCGGAAGCGGTCGATCCAACCGAGGGGCGGGAACTTCAAGAATTCGATGATGTTGTTCATTGGGTGAAGTTTACCCTTGTAATAAAAACTGGTCTTGGTCTCTTTGTAACGCAGTTGGTCGTCGATGCCCAGTTCTTTGCACAGGTCGCTGAGGAAGCGGTCGCTGGACAAGATGGCGTGATAGAAGCGATCCACCTGAGTCCCATCGCCAAGCGTAATGGGACCCGCCAAGCCGCCCAACACCGGGGAGGCTTCGTAGATGGTCACTTTGAGTCCGCGGCGCGAGAGGAAGTAGCCGAGGCTGATTCCCATAATGCCGCCGCCGATGATGCCGATGTGTTGCTGTGATGTTTGATTCATAGTCTCAAATCTTCTGTAAAAGTTGGTTAAGTGATGTTACGCAGTAGGGCTCGTAATGCGAGATTTATCTCGCCTTTCAGGTTATTCTTGTGCAAAAGCGACATGAATGTCGCGTTACGGAGACCAGACTGGCTTCAACTGCGTAACATCAGT
>NZ_DBNHEF010000048.1:0-51188 GCF_057138825.1 Candidatus Defluviilinea gracilis | reverse complement strand
TAAAATAAAAAGACCTCACAGGTCTTTAAGACCTGTGAGGTCTGCTACATTCGATTCCCCGCCAATGCCGTGTGCTACGAAGTTTTGAACCTGCTTTCGCAGGTGGGTCCCTACCCAGAAACGCCGCCTTGGCTCAGGCCTATCGCGTTATTTCTTTAGGAGTTAAAGACCCGTTTAAAAAATGTTGGCTCAAAACGGAAGGGCAACATCACGAGCACAGCAGGGACGCGATTTTTATACCATAAACGACGATGAGGGGGGAGACTAATATTAATTGCGAAATTTTCAGGTTGGTTGATTTTGCTTGACATTTATGCTACCCTTAATCGTATTGTTTGTCAGACAAGGAGAATAAGATGACAACCGTTCCTGGTATCGACGTTTCATATTGGGATGCAGGCATCGACTGGCCCAAGGTTCGCGCGACGGGTCAACGATTCGTTTTTGCGAAAGCCACAGAGGGAGATTTTCACTCGGACCAAACTTTCGGCGCGAATTGGACCGGCGCGAAAGCGGCTGGACTCTTGCGCGGAGCGTATCACTTCTTCCGCGCGAATGTGGACGGCAAGAAACAAGCCAACCGTTTTATTGAGTACGTGAAATCTGCAAACGACCTTGGTGAATTGCCGCCCGTTCTCGACCTTGAAAGCCACGACGGGCAAAGGAAAGAGAAGATCATCGAACGCGCAAAAGTGTGGCTCGATCTCGTTGAAGCCGCGTTCGGCAAAAAACCGATCATCTATTCGGCTCAATACTTTTTGCAGGATTATTTTTCCGAGGCGGGCGGCGGACCTCCCGTGTGGGCGAAGGATTATCCGCTATGGCTGGCGCAATACCCGAATAATTATTCAGAAGAATCAAAACCGTTCTTGCCGCGCGGCTGGTTCAAATGGACATTTTGGCAGTACAGCGAGAAGGGACGCGTGAATGGCATCAATGCCAGCGTCGACATGAATCTTTTCAACGGGACGCTGGAGGAGCTATATCAACTTGCGGGCGCGAAACCTATCTCAACAGATTCGTCGAAGCCGGCGAAGCACAAAGTGGCGGCGGGTGATTCGTTTGAATCGATTGCGAACAAATATGGCGTGACGGTGCGCGAACTTGTCAGCGCGAACCCGCAGTTGTTGAAGACGGGCGATTCGTTGACGGTGCCTGCCCCGGTGGCGATCCCTGCCGAGGGTGAGACAGGCTCCACTGGCGGAGGAAGCGGTTCTTCATCCCCAAGAATGCACACTGTTAAATCGGGCGATTCGTTGTATGCGATCGCGATCAAATACAGCACGACGGTCGCGTCGATCGCTTCGGCGAATAATATTTTGAATGTGAACAATATCAGTGTGGGGCAGGTGTTGGTGATACCGTGAGGGTGTGGATGAAATGTGATTTCAGCGTAGGATGCAGTTCAACTGCATGCTGAACAGGGGGATGGTGATGGTAATACGGTTGTCTTATAAAGAGGTCAACAGCCAGTAAAACCCTGCCGCCAGCAGGGCGCTGACCGGGATGGTGATCAGCCATGCGGTGAGGATGTCGCCTGCCACGCTCCAGCGGACTTTGCTCAGGCGTTCCGACGCGCCGACGCCGATGATGGCGGAACTGACCACGTGCGACGTGCTGACCGGCGCGCCGAAGAATGAGGCGCCGAGAATGACGATGCCCGATGTAAGTTGCGTTGAAAAACTGTGAAGCGGACGGATCTTGTAAAACTTTCCGCCCAGCGTGCGGATGATTTTCCACCCCCCGAAACTGGTGCCGATCGCCATGGAAACCGCGCTGGCAACGGTGACCCAGAGCGGCACCTCGAACGATTTCAGGTGACCGCTGATCACCAGCCCAAGCACGATGATTCCCATCGATTTTTGGGCGTCGTTCGTGCCGTGACTCAAACCGAGAATGATGGCGGTGATGAGTTGACTCCGTTTGAAAAATTCGTTGATGCGCGGGGTCGCATTCTGCGCCAGAAAATAGATCACGCGCGTGAAGAGAAAACCGGAAGCGAACCCGATCAGCGGAAAAATAAACAACGCAACTAACACTTTGGTGAGCCCGGGGATTTTGATCGCTTCCCAACCTGCGGAAACCATGACCGCGCCGACGATCCCGCCGATCAGCGTGTGCGATGAACTGCCGGGGATTCCGAAAAAGCCGTTGATGATGTTCCACACGATCGCGCCCAGCAGGGCGGCGACGATTACCGTGAGCGTCAACGAGTCGGCTTGGACGGTATCCACGCCGATGGTGCGCGCCACCCCAACCCCGAACAAAAACGGACCCGTGAATTCAGCCAGCGCGGCGATGGTCAACGCGGCGCGAGGGGCGAACGCGCGCGAAGAGATCACGGTGGCGACGATATTTGCCGCGTCGCGGATTCCGTTTAGAAATCCGAACAATAACGCGAGCATGATTACGATGATGAGTTCGTTGGGCATGGTTTGAATAGTCGTTGCGTTTGGAGGCTTCGCTTTGCCACAGAGATCACAGAGTGCTTAAGGGGTTTCGATCTAGCCACTCGACACTTTTCTTTTTTGGACACTGACCGCGAAGCGCGCTGAAAACGCCGAGAAAAGTTTTTTGCGCCTGTTGCGTTTTTTCGCGTCCCATTTTTAAAAACTGTCAGGTGGGTGGGTTTCGATGACAGTTAAGTTTTCTTCACCACAATGTCCGCGATGATGTTTGCGGCTTCGTCGCCGCGGTCTGCCGCGTTGGAAAGATGGCGATAGACCTCGCGCAGTTTCAGCATTTCCACCACGTGATGCACATCTTCGGGACCGCGGAACAGGTCCGCGATGGCTTCGCGGTAGACGCCTTCCACGCGGTTTTCGAGCGCCTTGGCGCGTTGGGCGTGTTCGGTGGCAACGGCTGGATTTTTCTCCAATCGCAACACTGCCTGGTGGATTTCAAACGCCGCGTCTTTGAGGAGCGAAGCCATGCGCGTCATGTACGAAGTAGGCGAAACATTCAAGATCGCCATTTCGCTGACCGTGCTGTCGGCGTAGTCGATCACATCGTCGATCGAGCGCGAGAGGGAAAAGATGTCTTCACGATCGAACGGCGTGACGAAACTGCGATTCAACTCGTCGATCAGGATGCGGCGGGTTTCATCCGCTTCTTTTTCTTTCAGGGACAGTTGGTCGGCGATCTCGGGGGACTGGGTCTCCAAATATTTAACGAGCAGTTTCAACCCCTCGAAGGTGACTGCCGCTTGTTCTTGAATGAGTTTGTTGAAGATCTCTTCGCGCTTCTTGAAAAAACGAAACATGGATAACCTCGTGCTGGCTGAAATGTCCGCCAATCATACCACCGGCGGAGAGGATTGCCTGTCGGATAGTAACCTGTTGATCGCCTTCCATGGGGGCGTGATCGTTCAACCCTAAACCATGATTTAATCGTACAATCGGGGTGTCATTGGAGACCGAATGGCTATCAGAGGGAGAGCCAGGCTCGCTACCCAAATTTGACCAAAATTCAAATTAGGAGAACAAATGACTACCAGCTACCCCCCCGAACCGTTCCGCATTAAGGTGACGGAACCCATCCGCTTGATTGGGCGCGAAGAACGAGAAGACGCGCTCAAAGAGGCGGGCTACAATCTCTTCGCCCTCAAAGCCGAAGACACCTATATCGACTTGCTCACCGACTCGGGCACCGGCGCGATGAGTCAGGAGCAATGGGCGGCGATCATGCGCGGCGATGAATCGTACGCGGGCGCGCGCTCGTACCAGCGCCTCAAAACCGCTGTGGAAGACGTCTTCGGTTTCAAGTACTTTATCCCCACGCATCAGGGACGCGCCGCCGAAAATATTTTATCTGCGTGTTTGGTCAAGCCGAATCAATATATTCCCAGCAACATGCACTTCGACACCACCGACGCCAACATCCGCGCGCGCGGCGGGCGCCCGGTGAACCTCGTCATTGATGAAGCCGCCGACCCGTCGAATCCGCATCCCTTCAAGGGCAACATGGACATCGCCAAACTCAAAGCCTTCATCGCCGAGCATGGGCGCGACAATATTCCCTTTGGGATGATCACGGTCACGAACAACGGGGGAGGCGGACAGCCCGTCTCGATGGAGAATCTCAAGGCGGTATCCGCCGTCTATGGCGAGGCAGGCATCCCCTTCGTCATTGACGCGGCGCGTTACGCGGAGAACTGCTACTTCATCCAACAGCGCGAGTCGGGCTATCAGAATACATCCGTCAAAGAAATTGCGCGCGAGATGTTCGCGCTCGCCGACGGCATGACCATGTCCGCGAAGAAAGACGCCATCGTCAACATCGGCGGGCTGTTGTGCGTGAACGATGAAAAATTATTTCAGAACATCAAAAACGAATTGATCTTGCGCGAAGGATTCCCCACCTACGGCGGACTCGCGGGACGCGACCTCGACGCGATGGCGGTTGGACTGTACGAGGGCTTGGACGAATCGTACCTTGCCTATCGCGTCGGGCAGACGTTCTACCTGTCTGCCCGTCTCAACGATATCGGCGTCCCCACCATTCAACCCTCCGGCGGACATGCCGTCTACATCGTTGCGAATCAACTCCTGCCGCACATCCCCAATTACGAATTCCCCGCGCAATCGCTCGGTGTGGAGTTGTATCGAGAGGGCGGCATCCGCGGCGTGGAGATCGGCTCGGTCATGTTTGCGCATCTCGACCCTGAAACAAAGCAGTGGCGTTACCCCGCGCTTGAACTGTTGAGGTTGACTATTCCGCGAAGGGTCTACACACAAAGCCACCTTGATTACATCGTGGAGATTCTTAGCAAGATCAATTCGCGAGCAAACCGCTTGCGCGGATATAAACTCACGTACGCCCCCGAATTGCTGAGGCATTTCACGGCGCGGTTTGAACCTTTATAAGCCAGCGCTTACGCAGTTGGCGGGTAGTTGTACTGCCGCCGTCGCAGTGCAACTACAGCGCAACAGGTTCACCTGCATAAGTCCTATAAGCGTTAAAATAGCCATGTCAAATATCCTTGACATAATGTCAAGGATATTTTATACTCCCGAAAGTCAAGTTTACTTTACAGGAGCAAAAATGAAAAAGAAAAATCCAATGGCGGGCTTTGCAATGGGAATCGCGATCGGCGTTGGGATCGGCGTTGCGCTGGACAATATCGGCATGGGAATTGCTATCGGTGTTGCATTAGGTTTTGCGTTCGGGGCGGCGTTCAATAAAGAAAACGATAAAAACGGAGACAAGTCATGAATCGGGAGGTTCAAAAAAGGTACTTTAAAGAATTTGGCATTTCCATGGGGTTCTATGTGGTCCTGTTGATTGCCAGCATTTCGGTCATCTCCAATGTTGAACTCCCGAAGGCTGTTCAAGTTGTTATCGCCTTGATTCCCGTGATCCCAACCATCTTTGTTGTGATCGCCGTGATGCGGGCGTTGCGAGATAGCGACGAACTGCAACAAAGAATCCAACTGCAAGCCGTGACCTTCTCCGCCATCGTCACGGGCTTGATCACCTTCAGTTATGGCTTTCTCGAAAATATCGGCTTTCCGCATTTTCCATCTCTTTTCATATTTCCACTCATGATTGCGTTGTGGGGAATCGGCGCGGGCATTTTTGCGAGGAAGTACAAATGAAAAACAAACTCAAGGTATTGCGCGCTGAAAAGAACTGGTCACAGGCAGAGTTGGCGGAAAATCTCAATGTGTCGCGGCAAACGGTGAACGCCATCGAGACCGAGAAGTACGATCCCAGTCTGCCGCTGGCATTTCAAATCGCAAAACTGTTTGGGAAAAGGATCGAGGAGATATTCGAGCCAGATAAGAAATAGAAAACAGAATCAAACGACCTTCAGAGCATCTCCGAAGGTCGTTTTCGTTTGTCATTTACAAAATTATTCTGTATACTGTTCTAGCTTTGGAAGCGTTTGCAGGTACATCCAGATCGCTTTCAATTCATCGTCGGTGTAATTGCGGAAAGTCTCCCACGGCATGAACTCGTTATCAAGCTTGTATCCGCTTGGCGTGACGCCTGTGCGAATCGCCGTGATGAAATCTTCCTCCGTCCAAGCAGATAGTTCGCCGCCGGGTGTCAGATTCGGAGAGATCTTCGTGATGGTCGGGTCGGGGAACGGACCGCCATTTAAATTCGGGCCGTGACAAGTGCGGCAGTCGTTCGTATTCACCATGTACTCGCCGTACTCCGCGGTTGCTCCCGCCTCAGGCGCCGTGACGTGGACGTCATGGCTTACCGTCTCAACCGGCATGTTGGGAAGTTTTCCCAGCACAAAAAGGATTTTCGCCAGCGGCGTGAAGTTATGTCCGTTCGTCACATGATCCACTGGCGGGACAGACTTGACGTAGGCGATGATCGCGCCGAGGTCTTCATCGCTCAAATAAGAAGTAGATCCAACGGCTGGCATGAAGATCGCTTTGCCGTCCAGTCCTATCCCATGGCGAATGGCTCGCACAAAATCTTCATCCGATGTTGCTTCGCTCGCGAACCCGCCCTCGCCCGATGTAAGGTTAGCCGAATCCACCGTCCCAATCGGACCGGCATTGAACCACTGGTTGATGCCGCCAAGGTCGGGTCCATGACATCCCTGGCATAATGCCTCAACCCGATGTTTGCCGCGTTCGATGCTCGCCGCGTCCGTAGGAATTGTGATATTCGACGGCGGGAAGTCGTACGTCTTATTCAGGCGGCTATTGCCGATCATAACCATCACAATGCCCGCAAGCAAGATCAATCCGATCAACGAACCAAGCACGATCCCGATCCATTTCAAAACTTTTTTCACTTCATACTCTCCTTTATCAAATTTCCGTTCCGCAAACTTCGGTATGGTTTTGTACTGCAAACTTTAGTTTGCGCTACGATTAGAACGGCTTGACGATCATCAACCACGCAATGACCGCGAATCCTCCGTAGCCAACGACGAGCAATAGTGTTGGATTCACCTTCGCCGTCGCGGCATAGATTTCCTCATCGCTTCTGGCCGACTCCGCAGGGAAGGGTTTTCCCTTGACCCTGTACGGAATCCCCACGGCTTTTCTGATCTCGCCGAAAGCCGCCGCGCCATAGACTGCCATCAACACAATGATCGCGACCAGAACGAAGATCGAGAGCCAGATCCAGCCTGTGCGCCACCAAACCATGTTGAGAAACGCGGCGGCAAGTCCGAACACGACGATGGCAAGCAGTGTCAAAAACATCGAAGGATAAGATTTCTCCGAAAGATCAAGCAGGGCGCGGATGCGGTTGACGTCGCGCTCTTTCTTGATGGCGTATGAAACTGATGCCGAGACCCCGTGCGCGAGCAGGTATCCGAGCACCGAAACGACGTGCAGGAAGACAACGAGTTGATAAAGCATGTAAAACTCCTTTGGTGTATTTTGCAGTACCGCAACCTTCAGGTTGCGATACTGCGCAGGGTGAGTTATTTACTCCGCTTTCGTCTGCCGCAGGAAGACGAAACCCGTGAGAACAATGATCAAATGGACTACGATGAAGCCGATATAACTGCCAGCGTCATACCCTCGCGCAATCCAAATGGCGTCTGCCACAATTCCGCGAAAGATTTCCGCCAAAATTATGACCCATGCCATGATTCGATTTTGAGCGGGATCGCGCGCCGCGACCAGCGACATTACGCCAAGAACGCCGAGTTCAAACACGAACACCAGCCACGCGTCGGCAAACGCCTGACCCGCAAGCGGATCCGCATTCATGGGCGCTGGCAGGGTATCGGCAAGCATTTGAATGCCGCCGAAAAACAGGAAGTACACATTCATCGAAGTCAGGAGCAGATAAAACGCCCCCACGATCCGAAACCACCACTTCAGTTTGTTCATTTTGTCATCTCCTTTTTGGAATTGCCTTCGGATGAATCCTTCATCCATTTTTCCAGAAACGCGGCGAGTTCGCTCAAATCTTTGAAACCGACGCGCTCCTCCTTCTGCGAGTCCTGCAAGCTGAAACGCCACGCCAAGCGTTGACCGTCCGCGCCGCGCTCCTCCCACACCAGCAGGAGAAAGTGATGGTATTTCGGCGGGCGAACCTGCGAAGACATTGACATTGGACGCTTTTCATTCATTCTCAACTGTGATAATCTTGCCCCATTCTACAAAGCCACCGTTTAGAAATCGTTTATTGGAGCCGTACCGCAAACTTCAGTTTGCGCCCGCTTCCGTTCGACAAACTTAAGTTTGTCCCACGCCCATGCCCGAAACCATCTACTATCGCCGCGACCTGCCGCACATCCACCCGCAGAACAACCCGCTCTTCATCACTTTCAGCCTCGTGGATTCGCTCCCCGCCGCCGTTGTGGACGAACTAAAAGCCCGACGCGAAGAAGAACTACGCGCCGCCAAAACCGCCCAAGAACGCTACAACATCCAGAAAAAATATTTCGGACATTTCGACAAATGGCTCGACCGTTGCGAACACGGACACGACTGGCTCAGGCAGGAAAACATCGCCCAAATTGTGGCGGATGAAATCCACAAAAAAGCCGACCAGCATTACGAACTCTACGCCTATTGCATCATGCCCAACCACGTTCATCTGCTCATCCTCTCGCTCATCGAAAAATTTCCCCCATCCAGAATGAAAAGCGCCATCTCCCCCGTCGCCGAAATCATGCGCCTGCTCAAAGGACGCGCCGCGCGCTACTGCAACCTCGCCCTCAACCGCCAGGGTTATTTCTGGCATCACGAGTCGTACGATCACTACGTCCGCGATGAAAAAGAAATGGAACGAATCATCCTCTACATTCTGAACAACCCCGTCAAAGCGGGGCTGGCAAAAGAATGGAAGGATTGGAAATTCACCTATGTCAACCCCACCCTCGGCGAATGGTAAGACAAACTTAAGTTTGTCCTACATGGGCGCGCCAAAAATCACGCGCAACAACGCCCTCATCGCCAACTTCATCTCCAACAAAGTCCCCGCGTTGCTGGCGTATCTCGTCGTCACGCGCCGCGCTCACACCCGCGACAAACTCGCCGCGCTCCTCTGGGGCGAGATGTCCGACGCCGATGCGAAAAATAATTTACGGCAAGCCCTCGCCAACCTCCGCAAATATTTTGAAGACGAGCTGACCATCACCCGCGACTCGATTGAATTTACGGGGGACTGTTTTCTCGACTGCGCGGAATTTGAGTCCCAACTCCGCCTCGCCTCTTCTCTCGACGGGGAGGCTGGCGCGGCGATTCTGACAGATTCTCTGCGCCTCTACCGCGCCGACTTCCTCGAAGGCTTCCACGTCCGCGATGCGCCCGACTTTGAAGATTGGATGCTCGCCGAACGCGCCCGCCTGCGCGAACTTGCTTTGCAAGCCCTGCACCGCCTTGCCGAGATCCAACTCAGCCGCGCGGACTATCCCGCCGCGCTCGAAGCGACAGCCCGCCTGCTCGCTTTTGACCCGTGGCGCGAAGTGGCGCACTGTCAGCGCATGTCCGCACTCGCCCGCGCGGGACAACGCTCCGCCGCGCTTGCTCAATATCAGACCTGCCGAAGAATCCTCGAAAAAGAATTTGGCGTCGCACCCTCTGCCGAGACGACCGCGCTCTACGAACAGATCCGCGACGCGGAGACTCGTCCCTCGGGCAACCTGCCCGCGCGCGCCACCTCGTTCATCGGGCGCGAAGCGGAATTGGCGGAGATCGGCGTCAGGCTGGCAAATGCCGATTGCCGCGTATTAACTTTGGTCGGCGAAGGAGGCGTGGGCAAATCCCGCCTGGCACTGCAAGCCGCGCAGATTCACATCCACCAATTTTTGGACGGCGCGTGGTTCGTCCCGCTTGCCAATGTCAAAGACGCGGAGGGGATGTTCCTTGCGATTGCGAGCGTGTTGAAGATCAACGCGACAGGCGGCGAGCAGGTGCGCGAATTTTTGCGCGACAAAAACCTATTGCTGGTTTTGGATAACATGGAGCAACTCGTTGGCGACGCGCTCAACAAATGGATCGTTGAAACCGTGCGCCTCGCGCCGAACCTGAAACTGCTCGTCACATCGTTGACGCGGCTGAACATCCAAGCCGAGACGCTGTTTGAAGTGCGCGGACTGCCGCACGTTGATTCATCTTCGCCTGCCTTCAAGCTTTTCATGGACCGCGCCCGTCGTCTCAAACCCGACTTCAACTTGAACGCGGCTGACTCTTCCACGCTTGCGCGTCTGTGCGAGTTGGTGAACGGCTCGCCGCTCGCGCTCGAACTTGCCGCCGCCTGGGCGCGCGGACTCACCGTCGCTGAGATCGCGCAGGAGATCGAGCGCAATCTCGACATCCTCACCGTCTCACAACAGGATTTGCCGCCGCGTCATCGCAGTATGCGCGCCGTGTTCGATCACTTTTGGAGTTTGCTCGCGCCCGAAGAACGGATCGTCTTTCAAAAGCAGGCGGTCTTCCGCGGCGGATTCACGCGCGAGGCGTTCTGTGAAGTGACGGGCGCCGACCTCGCCATGCTTGCGCGCTTCGTGGATAAATCTGCCATGCATTTCAACGACGACGGACGCTATCGCCGTCATTCACTGATGGCGCAATATGCCAACTTGAAGTTAAGCGACGATGCAAATCTGCGCGCGCAAACGCGCGAAACACACGCGCGTTACTTCAGCAACCTCGTGAAAAAACTCGAAGCCGATTTTCTTGGCGGACAACCGCAAAACGCCATGCCGCCGTTTCTTGCCGATCTCGCCAACATCCGCGCCGCGTGGGAGTGGGCGGTTGAACATGGCGACGCGCCCACCTTCAACGCCATGTCCGATTCGATCATGCAGGGCTTGGATCTCGCGGGCTTGTATCGCGAAGCGTTTCAAATAGCAGAAGCGGCGATTCGGTCCATGGAGCGCTTACCGAAAAACGCAAAGAAAGAATCGCTCATCGCCAAAGGCAGGGCGATGGGCTTGGCAGGCGCGTTCCTCTTTCGTCTCGGCGAATATCAACCAGCGTTCGACTGGTGCGAAAAATCTCTGACCGCGCTGGAGAAATATCGCCCGCACATCGCGTACGCGCACACGCTCATCTACGCGGGCGCGGCGCAGTTTGGTTTGGGCGATATGCAGAGCGTGATCGCATATTGGAAGAAAGCGGCAGACGAATATCGCGCGGTTGATTCGGCATGGGGAGAGATGACCGCCAACTCGAATTTGGCGGAGGTCTTTCTTGCAACAGGTCAACTGCCTGAAGGAACAGCCTGCGCCGAACGCGCATTATCGCTCGCTCGCAACATGAAAAATCTGGAAATGATCGGCTCCGCAACCACGAGCCTGGCGAACGTCGCCATGCAGGCAGGGAAATTCATCGAAGCCACACAGTTCGCCGAAGAAGCCCTGCGCTCGCATCAACAAGTCGGTCACGACGCGCACATCGCCAACTCGCTCGCCACGCTGGCGCAAATCGCCTTCAAACAAAAAAATTTCACCGAGTCGCGCCGCCTGCTTGAAGAGTCCATCGGCATTTTGAAGCGCGTGGGCAATAAACTTTATCTCGAACAGCGTGAGAACGAACTCAATGAAATCCTCGCGGCAAGTAACACTTGAAACTTGACACCTGCAACCTCACCCCTGATACTTGACGAATGACTCGCTGGCTCGACCCTCCTCAAACAGACACTTCGCCTCTTTCGACCCTCGACCTGCCTCTGCTCCTCAAGCAGACTCTCATCCGACGCGGCATCGCAACCCCCGACTCCGCCCGTGCCTTCCTCCACCCCGAAGAGACTCCCTCCACGCCATTCCCTGAGATTGAAAACGCGGTTGAAATTATTTATCAAGCCATCCAACGCAAGGATCGCATCTGCGTCTGGGGCGACTTCGACGTGGACGGGCAAACCTCCACTGCCTTGCTCGTGCAAACGCTCCAATCCCTCGGCGCGGACGTTGTGTACTACATCCCAATCCGCGGCAAAGAGAGTCACGGCGTGCACATCGAATCGCTCGCGCCGATCATTGACGGCGGGATCAAGCTCCTCATCACCTGCGACACAGGCATCACCGCGCATGATGCGATTGATTACGCCAACTCGCGCGGGGTGAATGTTGTCCTCACAGATCATCACGACGTAGGCGAAACACTTCCAAAC
This sequence comes from Candidatus Defluviilinea gracilis, assembly GCF_057138825.1. Classification (NCBI taxonomy): domain Bacteria; kingdom Bacillati; phylum Chloroflexota; class Anaerolineae; order Anaerolineales; family Candidatus Villigracilaceae; genus Candidatus Defluviilinea; species Candidatus Defluviilinea gracilis. Next base: position 39,143 of record NZ_DBNHEF010000048.1, on the reverse strand, counting down.
GCCAAAGCGATCATCAATCCAAAATTATTGCCGCAAGGACATCCGCTCAAAAACCTCGCTGGCGTCGGTGTTGCGTATAAACTCGCTGAAGCCTTACTACGTAGTGACGACTTCAGTCGTCAAAAAACAGCGACTGAAGTCGCTACCACGACAAGCGAAGATTTGTTAGATTTAGTTGCGCTAGGTTTAATCGCCGACGTTGCATTGCTCCAAAGCGAAACACGCTCACTTGCGCAAAGGGGAATTCGCCAACTTCGCAAAACAAACCGCCTTGGCTTGAAGGTGATGGCGGAACTTTCCAACACTCAACTCGAGTCATTGACCGAGGAAACCATCGGCTTCACATTTGCCCCACGCTTAAACGCGCTCGGCAGATTAAGCGACGCGAATCCCGCCGTCGAATTACTGATTACCAATAACCCCGCCCGCGCCCGCGTCCTCGCCGCGCAGATCGAGGGACTCAACGCCCAGCGCCGACTATTGACGAGTCAAGTCACTGAGGCGGCGGAGGTGCAACTGCGCGAACATCCCGAATTGTTGAATGAACCTGCCATCGTGTTGTCGCATCCCAATTGGCCCGGCGGAGTTGTCGGCATCGTGGCGAATCGCCTCGTTGACCGTTACCACAAACCCGCTCTGCTCCTCACCGAGTCTGATGATGGAATCTTGCGCGGCTCGGCGCGTTCCATTGAGGGACTGCACATCACCGAAGCGATCTCTTCGCAAAAGAATTCGCTTCTGAATTTCGGCGGACATCCCATGGCGGCGGGACTGTCACTGCAAAAAGAAAATCTCACGTCATTCCGTCGTGGACTTGGCAGAGCGATCGAAAAACAACTCGGCGAAATTATCCGCGAAGACCCGACGCTTCAAATTGATTCGTGGCTCGGCTTGGATGAGATCAATCTCGAGTTGGCGGATGCAATCGAGTTGCTCGCTCCGTTCGGCGCGGGAAACCCGAAGTTGACATTCGCTTCACGTGGCATAACGTTGAAATCTATCGCAGAGGTCGGCAAGACAAAAGAACATTTGCGTTTGGCAGTGGAAGACGAAAACGGAAATGTTCAAAGTATTTTATGGTGGGGCGGAGCGGGTGAAGAACTGCCAGAAACGGGAACTCAAATTGATATTGCGTATTCTGTGCGAGCCTCCACGTTTCGCGGCGAGAAACAAGTCAATGCGACGTTTGAGGAGTTTCGCATCGTTGAAAGCAAAGCCATCGAGATAAAAGAGCGGAGACTGGAGATTAGAGATTGGAGATTAGAAAGTGGAAAGTGGAAAGAGTTGGAAAACGTGTTGACATGGGCGGAAGGTGCGGATAAAGCAAAAGGTAAATCGCGTTACGAACTGCATCCCGCCGATGAACTTGTGATTTACACAACACCTGCGTCACCAGCAGACCTGCGCGCGGTGCTGGAAATCGTCAAGCCGAACATTGTGCATGTGATTGGCGTTTCGCCCGCCAAAGAAAAAACGGACGAGTTTCTCGCGCGGCTGGCGGGCATGGCAAAGTTTGCGATCAACAACAAAGGCGGGAAAGTTTCGGTGAACGAGCTGGCTGTCGCAACTACACAACGAGTCAACGCGGTACGAGTCGGCTTGGAGTGGCTGTCGGCCGGGGGTCACGTGACAGCCGTCCCGGAGGAAGACGCGGTTCTTTTATCCGCAGGGAATGGCGAGGCGAATCAATATCTGCAAAAGGAATTGTTTGTGGCTGTTCGCGGAATCCTTGATGAAACAACGGCTTTCCGCGATTATTTTTCGAGAGCCGACCTGAAGCAGTTTTTTTCCGATTTGTAATTTACGGGGTTGCTGTGGGCGTGGGGGTGAGGATGGGATCGGGGACGATGAGCGAATCGAGATTGATCGAGCCGCCGGAAAGATGGGTGATCGTGATGCTGTGCGTGCCGTTGACTAATATCCGCGAGGGCCATTCCTGAATGCTTGTCGCGCTGGCAGATTGATTGAGGTCAAAATCTAAACCGTCCAGCGAGATGCGTACCGAGCCAAGCCCGGGTCCTTCCTGATAGAAGATTCGAATCTGCTCGCCGATGAAGCGGAAGGATAGCGAGTTATTTAATATGTTCGAAACATGCAGTGTGTCCTCGAAGGCGTCAGGCACGTCCACTTGTTCGATCCAATTGCCTTCATATTGAATGTGCGCGTCGAAATCGTCATAGGTGCCGGGGTTGAGCGGCGCGTTGGATGGGGAAGTGGTTGGCTTGGATGGAGCCGTGCTGGTCGGCGCTGACGCTGGCTTGGTTGGCTTGGATGAGGCGGGCTGGGTTAACACAGAGGATGGTTTTGTTGGCGCTTTTGTTGCATCGATTTCCTCAGTTTCTTCGGTTGAAGTGGGATGCAAAACATCCAGATCGAACGGGGTGGTGGTGGGTTCGGAGGTTGCGCCCTCTTCCGCCGCGCTGTCGTCAGGTGTGAGGGTTGTAAATCCCGGTTCGGTTCCGAGTAGCAGATATTTGAACGGGGTGGAGGTTTCGCTCACAACAGAAACGGAACGGAACGAACTTAACTGCCCAAGGAGCAACACGAGGCAAATGCCGAACAAGGCGAACACGCCCAGCGCGAGCGGGATGACAAAAGCGCGATCAAAGGTTGGCTTGTTATCCATGTGATTCGTTGTCTGTAATTTCCAACGCCTTATCCAGCACATCCATCCCCTCTTTGAGTTGTTCCTCGGTAATGATCAGCGGCGGGATGATCAGCACAGTATGCCAATGCGTGTACAAGAACAGCCCGTGATCGAGGCAATATTTTTTCAGCGCGTTCATGGCCGGCGACGAACTGTTCCATGGCGCCATCGGTTCTTTCGTTGTTCGATCTTTGACCAATTCAAGGATGCCGAACAACCCAATCGAGCGGACTTCGCCCACAGAGGGGTGCGCCTCACCGAGATCGGTCAACATGCGCTTCATGACCGGACCCATGCCTGCCACGCGTTGGACGATTTTATCGTCCTTCATCGCCTGAATGTTGGCAACCGCCGCCGCCAGCGAAACAGGATGCGATGTATACGTCAATCCGCTTTCAAACGGAGTTTCGTTGAACGCCGCGGCGATCTCTGGTTTCATGGCAACTGCGCCGAGCGGCGCATAGGCAGACGTGAGCCCCTTTGCCATGGTGATGATGTCGGGCGTCACATCCCAATGCTCGATGGCAAACCATTTTCCGGTGCGACCGAATCCGCTCATCACTTCGTCGCAGATCATCACAATTCCATACTTATCGCACAACACCCGCGCTCCCTGCATATATCCATTAGGAGGAATGATGATCCCGTTCGTGCCGGTGACCGATTCCATGAGGAGGGCGGCAATGGTGTCGGGTCCCTCATATTGGATGATCTCTTCGAGGTGGTTCAGATAATCCTGGGCGAACTCTTCTTCGGACAAGTTGGCGTTGTGTTTATGAAAATTGGAGCGGTAGCGATACGGATCGAGAAAATGAACTACGCCGGGCATCAAATTAGGTTCCCAGACCACGCGCCGCGGGTCGCCGGTCGCCGCCATGGCGCCGGCAGTTGCCCCGTGGTAAGACCGGTAGCGCGTGAGGATCTTATGCCGCCCGGTGTATCCGCGCGCGAGTTTGATGGCGTTCTCGTTCGCGTCCGCGCCGCCAAGGGTGAACAGGACCTTCGTCAGGGCTTTCTGCGGGGTTATATCCGCTATGGTTTTGGCGGCAAGCGCGCGAATTTTCGTGGTCATGCCCGGCGCGGCGTAGGGAAGTTCCGCCGCTTGCTCTTGCATGGCTTGGATGATCCGCTCGTCTCCGTGACCGATGTTCACACACATGGTCATCGAGTTGAAATCGAGATAGCGTTTATCGTCCACGTCCCAGAAATAAACGCCTTGAGCGCGCTTCACCGCGATCGGGTTAACTTTCGCTTGCGCCGACCACGTGAAAAACACATGATCTTTTGTCAGTTGCTGAATTTCATGATCTGGCAGATCGAACATGGGTCAAATGTGCTCCTCTGAATGCTTACTCGTTTACCTGCTTCCCCCCGAATTATAACCCTCCACATTTTTACTTTCCTGTGATAAACTCCGCCCGCTTAACAATAGGTACGCGCGCAAGTGAACGTGCCTTTCCGCTCCCGGCACACCTACGGTTTGAACGGGAGCAATCCCATGGAAAGGAGGAATACCCTCATGCGAAATTATGAATTGGTTTGCATTATCCAGCCTGATCTGGACGAAACCGCGTTTAAAGGCGCGGTCGAAAAGATTCAAGGTTGGGTGACGGAAGCCGGCGGCACCGTGGACAAAGTGGATATTTGGGGACGCCGAAGGTTGGCGTACAACATCCACAAACAACGCGAAGGTCAATACGTTCTTTTGAACCTGACCATCAACCCCAAGTCCACGTCCGATTTGGAACGCAATATCCGCTTTCTGGAACCGGTCATGCGTCACATGTTGACGGTGGCGTAGTCGGTCTTTTTCTGGTTTGGAACACAAGGAGTTGAAATGAGCCGCGGATTGAACAAAGTTCAGATCATTGGTCATCTCGGGCGCGAACCTGAAATGCGTTATACGCCTGCCGGGAAGCCTGTCACTACCTTTACTGTGGCGGTCAGCCGTTCATGGAATACGAACGACGGCGAGCGTCACAGCGAAACCGAATGGTTCAATATTGTTGCCTTCGGGAGTCTGGCAGAAACCTGCAAGCAGTATCTCAACAAAGGAAAGCAGGTTTACATCGATGGACGATTGCAGACCCGCCGCTGGGACGATAAAGAAGGCGTCAAACATTCCAGCGTGGAGATCGTTGCCAATGAGATGATCATGCTGGGCGACCGCCGCGACCAAAACCAGCACGGACACACTCCCGCCGAGTCTGAATCGCGCGACACCGACTCGCCCACCCCGCCGGAAGATGAATTTCCATTTTAACGACACAGAGGCGGGCATCCACTGTGGATGTCTGCTGAAAGAAATAACGGAGTACTATCATGGCTGAAGAAAGAGAACAACGCAGATCGCACGAAGGCGGCGAAGGAGGCGGCGAACGCCGTTTCTTTGCAAAACCAAAGTTTTGCCAGTTTTGCGCCGACAAATCCCTGGTGATCGATTACAAAAAGATCGACTTGCTGAGAAAATACATCGGCGATGATGGGCGCATTCGCCCGCGCCGCCAAACCGGCGCATGCGCGCGTCATCAGCGTGTGGTCGCCGCGGCAGTGAAACAGGCGCGTCATATTGCTTTGATTCCATTTACCGGCGCGCACGCAGACGCGAACCGATAAACACGTATGAGCAATCAAAGCCAACCACCGCGGGCTGTCACCAAGAAACACGTTGCCCGCCTCGAACGCGATCGCCAGCAAGCCCGACTGGCGCGTTGGATCGCCGTGGGCGGAATTGTGCTGGTAGCGGCGATCATCGGGTATGGTTATCTCAATCTGAATTACCTGCAATTGAACGACCCGGTCATGACGATCAACGGGCAGGAAGTCACCACGAAAGAATTTCAAGAGCGCGTGCAGGTGCAACGGCTGATCCTCTTGAACGAATATCAGAACCTGCAATTCCAGCAAAATTTTGGCTTGGATACCACCCAGCAAATGCAATCGGTTGCCTTCACCTTGCAGACCCCAACCCTGTTGGGTCAGCAAACGCTGGACAACTTGAAGACGGAGATTCTCGTGCGGCAGGAAGCCGAAAAGATGGGAATTGTGGTGACAAAAGAGGAAGTGGATGCCGCGATCCAGGCGGCGTATGGATTTTTCCCGAACGGGACCAAGACGCCCACAGTCACACCGACTGCGGTCGATTTCCCAACCCTCTCGTCCCAGCAGTTGACGTTATACCCCTCCACGTTCACTCCCTCGCCCGCGCCCACCTCCACCGTCACACCGACGGGAACGCCGGATCCTGCTATGACCGCGACTGCCACCTCCACCGCGGCGCCGGCTACCCCGACGTTTGTTCCGCTGCCCGCCACCGCCACCGCCACGCCCTACACTCTCGAAGGCTATAACTTGCAATACGCCACCGCGATAGCGAACTTCAAAGACAACAGCGGCTTCAGCGAAGAAACCTTGCTCGCCGTGTATGAATATGGCTTGATCCGCGACAAGGTATTTGAAAAAGTAACCGCCGATGTTCCGCGCGCGCAAGAACAAGTTTGGGCGCGACATATCCTTGTCGATACCCTCGCCGGAGTCAGCAACGCGCAAGCCTATTTCGACCTGGGTTATGATTTTGCCGAAGTTGCCCGCAAAGTATCGAAGGATACAGGCTCCGCAGTCAACGGCGGCGACCTGGGATGGTTCGGCAAAGGGATGATGGTGCCCGAGTTCGAAAACGCCGCCTTCAGCCAGGAGATCGGCGTGATCGGCGAGCCGGTCAAAAGCCAGTTCGGATATCATATTATTCAAGTGCTCGGTCGCGCCGAGATTCCGCTCAACGCGAGCCAATATCGTCAGGCGCAAGACACCGCCTTCACCGAATGGCTGGCAAAGATAGAAGAAGAATCCAAGATCGAGACCTTCGACTGGCAGGAGCGTGTTCCGCCCGCGCCAGCCGGGTTCGGTCAATAACCTTCTTGCTCAGAATCAAATCGCCCTGTTCAATACGAACAGGGCGATTTTTTTGATACATGACTCTCTACCGCATCCCTAACTAACGGTGTGCGTTACCTGCGCTGGGGCGGGGACGGCGAAGCCGTCCAGCCAGAAAAATGCTAAGGCGTGTGAAAATGCTTGAGATGTGCGTAGAATCCCCAGCGTCAGATGCATGCTTTGTTCGGCGGCTTTGTGCAAGGCATTATCCTTTTTTTGTAGTTTCAAGTTTTCCATTTTAATAAACTTAACCAACTCGACTTGCTCTCAGATATTTTTCCAGATTGTCCATTGATAAACATGTGGAAAATATCATTTGAAGTTTTTCTATTGACAACCCATACGGGAAGAAGAAGCAATTTATAGGTTTTATCAAAAACTAGTACATCATCTTGAAGCATATCAGACTCTAGCATAAATAAACTTCGGTGCACGGCTCTCTTAAAAGCAATATCTCGCATAATTTTATGAGACACGATAGCGGCGTCTTCAAGTGCAATTTGATAATTTTCGGCTTGCCAGCCAGCCAGTATCTCAGGGCGATATTCAAGGATTGATTTCAGGTCAAAAGGAAAAATTGAAGTAATCGAATCGTGTGGCACACTTCGAGCAGCATACACCAACAAATCGTCAATGTCGCATTCAAACCAACTTTTTTCGAGGGGCCACTCTCCTTTGAATATTACCCGCTCTTGTGGTGAGTATGTAACAGGCGGAACACGATACCCTAATGCGCAAAAAATTTGCACAGTTCCATCAAATGTCCAAAAAGGTAGATATATAGACGCAAGCGTAATCTCCTGTGCGTTGATGAGTTGCGAAAGTTTTCTTGTTTGAATGTCCCATTGCTTAGCGATAATTTCTAAAATGTCATTCCTGTGGTATTGAAAGGGCACAATCCCAGCGGGAGAAACAAGGTTAGGAGTGGGAGATTGTGTGGTTATCATGTCCGAATTGCAGAAGGGACACCTTATTGTCATTTGGCTAGAGGGATGAGATGTCTTTGCTCCACAGGCGCTACAAGTGGATTGCGACTCTATACATGCCCAATTTCCCGAATCGCTTTGGAGAACTTCGCTCAGGGAAGATTCAGCCTGTGACGCGCTTTCCAATGTCAAATACTCAATTTTGCCACAGTACTCGCACTGCATACCTAGAATATCAGGATCAAATCGTTGTTTACCGCCGCAATTTGAACACGTAAATATTACAAGATCAGAGTTTTTCTGGTTTGAAGTGGTTTCTGTTCGATTTAAACGGTCAAGCAGCACACGGGCGGCAAAGGTATCGGGGGCAACTTTTAATGCTTCTTGTAAATATTGCTGCTTTCGTGCAGTTGTTTCAGATACTGTTGCTAACCATAACCAAACACGTGGATTGGAAGGCTCTATTCTTGCAGCAAGGCTCAGTATCTTGAGTGCTTCTTTATATCGCCTCGTACGCGCTGCAATGATGCCTCGACCTAGTATTTCGTAGAAGTCATATATCATATTTCTTTGGTTGCTGATTATATTACCTTGCCGCCGAACTAACTTTTAACCTCGTTTCAACATATCTTCCGTTACCTGATCCAACCGCAGGCTGATCATCTGGCTTGCCGAATCGCGCCCCATCGTAATGCCATAGATCACATCTGCCGCCTGCACCGTGTTGCGGTTATGCGTGATGACGATGAACTGCGTTTCCTTGCTCAACTCCTGCAATAGATCGCGGAACCGCCCCACGTTCGCCTCATCCAGCATCGCGTCCACCTCATCCATGACACAGACCGGGGTAGGCGACACTTTGAGCAACGCAAACACCAGCGCCACCGCCGTCAAACTTCGCTCGCCGCCTGAGAGCAACGCCAGCCCCTGCTCGCGCCGACCAGGCAAACGCGCTTCGATCTCGATCCCTGTCTCAACCAAATTATCGGGGTCGGTCAACGCAAGCCGCGCCGACCCTCCGCCGAACAGACGAGTGAACATGGCGCGGAATTGTTTATCCACCAAATCGAACGTCTTCGCGAACGATTGTTTTGTCAACTCATCGAGTTCCGCCATCACCTGGCGCAAGTCCGTTTCGGCTTTGCGTAAATCCTCCAATTGAGTCTTCATGAACGAATACCGCTCAGACTCAGCGTCGAATTCCTGCTTCGCCTCCGGATTCACCGGACCCAACCGGCGCACGCGCGAACGATTCTGGGTTAACTGCCCCTCCAGGTCGGGAGTAATTTCTGTCACAACCGGCAATTCCTCCACCATACCATCCAGCGGTAACGGCACCGGATCCGAAACATCCTCGGCATACTCGAACATCACCAGACCGAAATCATCGGAGATTTTCTGGCGCAAATTATCGAGCGCTTCCTGCTTCCGCAGATGTTCCAATTGCGCTTGTCCCATCAACCGTTCAGCGGATGCCAGCGCCCTCTGCGCGTTCGCCTCGCCATCTTGCAATCGCGCTTCCTCTTGTTCAGCGGTTTCCAACACCTTCTCGGAAGGCTCAATCTTCACGCGCAATTCCCCGATCTGTATTTGTAATTCGCTTTCACGCTCGCGGAACAAGGTTTTTGAATGTTCCAACTCGCTCAACGAAGTTTCAACATCCGAAGCCCTTGCCGAAATTTCAGCGCGGCGGGCATCGAACCGCTCCACCTCGCTCGAGCGTTCCTCTTTCCTCGCCCGCGCATCTTCCAACGCGCGTTCCACAACCGCAACGCGCGTGCCCCAATACGCCGCCTTCGATTGAGTCTCTGCCAGGTCGGTCTCGGTCAATTGCGCGGCAAGCAATTTCACTTCCTCTTGCGCGCCCGCGGATTGCGCCTCGATATCTGATAACGTTTTCAAGAGAGTATTCTGTGCGGATGCCGCCTCGCCGGCGTCCGCTTCAAGTTGACTTTGTTGCCCCTTCTGCCATTCGAACTGACGACGCGCCGCTTCAGACTCCAACCCAGCCTGATTCTCCAGCGTCTGCGTTTCCTCCAACCTCAGGCGCCACTCGCGCGCCTCGCCCTCGGCTTGACTCATCACCCGCGCGGCATCCTCCATTTGCGCGGAAAGCGAATCGACCTCGCCGTTCAACGACTCGATCTGCGCGCTCAACGCGGCGAGGGCTTCGGTCAACTCTCGCTTTTGGCGAGGCCGCCGTAGGGCGGAGGAAGAAGCGGTCTTCCCGGCAATAATCACCCCATCACCGCGGAAAACTTCCCCTTGTAGTGTCACCACGCGCGCGTGAGTCGGCAAATCGCGGACCATGCGTCGCGCCGACGAGCGGTCGCGCGCGATCAACGTATGACCAAGCATCACCCGCGCCGCCGCCTGCAACTCCTCGCTGACGTTGACAAGCTCAGAAGCGACGCCGATGCAATCGTCATCGCCGGGCTTCGATAGTATCTCGCGCGCAAGATGTTCGACGGGCAGAAGCACGGCTCGTCCTGCTTCGTCTGCTTCGAGCAGTTGCAGGGCGTCTTCGATCTCGTCGGCGTCCAGCAAAATGGCGTCGAGGGTATCGCCGAGCGCGGCGGAGATCGCGGTTTCGAGGTGCGCGGGCACATCGAGCAACGCGCTCAACGCGCCGCGCGCGCGTTTGAGTTTGAACTGCCGCGCCGCATCGAGCAAAAAGCGCGCGCCTTCGGCATAGCCCGCCAGCGATTGTTCGGCTTGTTCCAACACTTCCATCTGCGTTTTGACGCGCGTATGCTCGGCGAGAGTCCCCGCGCGTTCCTCATTCTTCGCGCGCCGCGCGCCTTCCAACGAATCCACTTTTAACTTACCGCGTTCCACCTTCTCTTGCGCTTCCTTCAACACCGCTTCGGCTTCTTCCCGGTTTTTCCGCGCTTCGGCAAATGTATCGCCAGCTGTCTTGGCATCCGTTTCAGCGGATAGCATGCTCCTGCCTGTTTCCTCCAGCCGCGTTTGCAATGCGTCGACCCGCAGGGTTAATTCATCGAACCGGGCTTGTGATTCAGCGCGCTGGGTTGTCCATTTTTCAATTTGAGCGCGGGCAGATTGGATCTTTTCCTCAAGCGCGGCGCGATCCAGTTGGCGGGTTTGTAATTTTTGTTGCGCGTCTCCGAGTTGTTGTTGCGCCTCGTTGTATTCGGCTTGTAAACGCTCGAACTCGCGCCCGGTTTCTTCGATACGCGCGCGCGCGATCTTTTCTTCATCGCCGGCGCGTTCTTGTTCGGTGAGCATGGAGGTTTGCGACGCGAGCAAGGACCGCCTGCGTTCTTCAAGCACGGCAAGTTCGCGGCTTGCTTCCTCGCGCTGGCTGTGCAATTCAGAGGAGGCGCGATGCCACGTGTTCAACTCCGCCCGCAGACCGACGAACTTTTCACGGAATGCGTTGTACTCATCTTGCGCCTGCTGATGAGCCTCCCGCGCTTCCGTCACGCGCGCCTCCTGCCCTTTAACGGTTTCTTTTGCGGTGGTCAATTCTTGTTGGGCGCGGTGCCAATGATACCCATACCATTCGCGCAAAATAATTTTCAAGTCGGCTTGCGCGCGTGAAAATTCGATGGCGCGTTTTGCCTGTCGTTCAAGGCTCCGCAAGCGCGGCTCCAATTCAGACATGATGTCGAGGACGCGTTCGAGATTGCGTTCCGTATTGTCGAGTCGTTTCAGGGCGTCTTCGCGGCGGACGCGGTACAAGCCCACCCCGGCGGCTTCCTCGAACAAGCGGCGGCGCTCATCGGCTTTCAACGCCAGCGACGCGTCCACGAGTCCCTGCCCTAGAATCGTATACGTCCGCTCCGATAACCCGGAAGCGGCGAGGATTTCATTCAAATCGCGCAGGCGCACTTGTTGATTATTTAATAGGTAATCGTTGTGACCGTCGCGGTAGGCGCGCCGGGTCATGCCGACTTCGGTGAAGTCGAGCGGAAGCCAGTTGGCGGTATTGTCGAATAAGATGTGGGCAGACGCCATGCCGGCGCGGGCGCGGTGTTCCGAACCGTTGAAGATCATATCTTCGGTCTTTTTGCCGCGCAACAACGCGTACGATTGTTCGCCCAATACCCAGCGGAGCGCGTCGGCGATGTTCGATTTGCCCGAGCCGTTCGGTCCGACGATGGCGGTGATCCCGCTCGCGAATTCGAAGGTGGTCTTCGATGCGAATGTTTTGTATCCTTGCAGTTCGAGTGATTTGAGTCTTAGAGGCATTTTGATTTACGATTTTAGATTTACGATTTCAGATTGATGGTCGAGTAGCCCGAATGTTTTTGGAGGGCGTACCGAGACCAGATTTACGATTTACGATTGACGATTGATTGTCTTGCCCATTTGCCCATTTGCTCATTTGCCTATTTGCTCATTTGCTCATTTGCTCATTTGCCTATTTGCTTTTTTGCTGATTTGAACTTTTACATCACTCGATCTCAAGATTTTTCAAGGCATCTTGCGCGGCGGCGTGTTCGGCAGTGTGTTTGCTGGTGCCGTTCCCTCGCCCGGCAACTTGTCCGCCGACCTCAACGTCCACTTCGAATTCCTTGGCATGGTCGGGTCCGCTAGTCGAAATTGTCCGGTACCGAGGCGGGTGTAGTTTCTGCGCCTGCGCCCACTCCTGTAACAAACTTTTTGCGTCGTGGATTTTTGACAAGACCGATTCCCGCACATCTTCCAGCAGGGGATTGACGAACGCCTCCACCGCCCCCAAGCCTGAATCCAGGTAGACGGCGCCGACCACCGCCTCGAACAACGACCCGAGCAAGGCGTCGCGCGAGTGACCGCCGGAGAGGAACTCGCCGCGTCCCAGCCGAAGCGCCGGACCAAGGTTCAGCGTCCGCGCGAATTTCGCCAACTGGTCATTGCGCACAATGGCAGAACGGATTTTAGTCAACTCGCCTTCTGGCATTTCCGGGAAGCGATGATACACCCATGCCCCAACGATAAAGTCGAGCACGGCATCGCCGAGAAATTCCAGCCGTTCGTTATCCGCCGACGAATTTTGATTCTCGTTGACATACGAACGGTGGGTGAGGGCGCGCGTCAGCAGGGATAAATTTGAAAAGGGCAGACCCAGCCTCAGGCTGAGGTCCGAAGCGGATTCAAAATCCCGCGATTCGGGTTTTGAGGTCACAGTCATCTCCCTGGAACTCAGGGGGAGCAAACCTCCTCTCCCGGTGGGAGAGGAACGAGGCGAGGAATTTGCGCTCCGTCAGTTCCAATGTTGGATTGGCGGGCTGAATTTTATCCCGGATTGTTCGGGCTGGCTATGAGACCGTCATATTTTAAGATACAATGCCGCAGTTCCCATGGAGAAAACGCCTTGACCAACGTTAGCGAAGATACCAGGTTTTTACACGCGATTGAGATGGGGTTGGGCGCCATGCAATGGGGCGATCGCGCGGTTTGGCAATATGGGCATGGCTATGGTGTTGAGGATGTGCGGCAGGCTTTCGAGATGGCGATCGAAGAGGGCATCCGCTTTGTAGATACGGCAGAGTTATATGGTAACGGGCTTTCGGAGAGGTTGCTTGGGCGTTTTATCAAAGAGACCGCCCAGCCCGTCTTGATCGCTACAAAATTTTTCCCCTGGCCCTGGCGGTTTACAAAAGGCGCGCTCCCGCGCGCGTTGAAAGGTAGCCTCGCCCGTCTTGGCGTCGACAGCGTGGACTTGTACCAGATCCATTGGCCCAGCCTGACGATGAGCACCGATCTTTTGATGGATGGCTTGGCGGAGTGCGTGAAAAGCGGAATGACCCGCGCGGTCGGCGCGTCAAATTTTGGTCATGCCCGTATGGTGGCGGCGTATTCCGCATTGGCGCGAAACGGCATTCAACTGGCTTCGAATCAAGTGCACTACAGCCTGCTGAACCGCACGATAGAAAAGCGCGGAGTGTTGGCGCGTTGTAAAGAACTGGGTATCCGCCTGATCGCCTACTGTCCGCTTGAGCGCGGTTTATTGGCTGGGAAATATAACGCGGAGAATATGCCGAGCGGTTCTCGCGCGCGGAAGTACAAAGAACTCATCCCCAAAATCCAACCGTTATTGAAATTGATGACGGAAATCGGGCAAGATCACGGGGGCAAATCCTGCGCTCAAGTGGCATTGAACTGGGTGATCTGCAAAGGAGCCCTGCCCATCCCCGGCGCGAAAAACTCCGCGCAAGCCCGGCAGAACGCCGGCGCCCTCGGGTGGCGATTGACCGAAGAGCAAGTTGCCCGCCTCGATTTTGCCAGCCATGCCATCATGGAACCAACAATGACCGCGCATTAATGCGCGGTCATTGTTTTTAATTCGTGTTACACGTTTGCGAACGGTTTGTTATTTCATGCGGGGTTGCAGGAACAGCACGAACACGTAACCAAGTCCGAAGGCGAACTCGACTACGACCACGACCCAGCCGAAATTGCGGATGATGCCATCGGCGGCGACGCCAATGATGGTGACGATCAATGCGAGCACGGTAGCGCCGAGCATGGCAAAACCGAGATTGCGTTGCACGCCTTCATCCGAAGCGTCCTTGGCGAACCAGAGCGCCAAGCCGAGCGCGATCAATGCGGCGCCGAGGAACCGCGCCATGTGCAATTCGGGGACGCGGGTCTCCGTTCCGAACTGGGTCAGGGTTGCCTCAGGCACGAACATCAACCCAGCGCCCAACACAGCCACCACGAGCGCGTTCAAAATAAACAAAATTTTTCCCATATTTCTCTCCTTTGGTATGTAGAATGTTATGCGAACAAAATTACTATACAACACCTTGCACCCAATGGGAAGAAAAATCAAGGCAATTCACCTTACATCATCCTTACACATTGGGCTTGCCCTATTGGGGTTTCTGCCAACCTGACCGCTTCGCGTCTTTCTCCTCGTAGGCCTGGCTTGCCATTCGGAAGCGTTGCCGCGCCTGTAGTACCATCGGCGAGCCAGTTTCCCAAGGTGTACAGTACAATGAGGCTCATCAAACGGTCCTCAAAGGAACAGCATGGTTGAAATCATATCAATCTTTTCATTCGTAATCGGTATCGGCGGCGCGATCTGCGCCACTGTGTTGCCTATCGTGATCCTGGTTGCGGTTGGATACTTTATCTATCGCCGCAGCAAAATGCGAGATACGGCGAAGCAAGCCGCGCAAGATTGGTCCAGCACGATGGGGGTGGTGATCACCTCCACAGTTCAAGTGAAACGCAGTTATAAAAGCCGCTCTGAGATTCCCGTTGTGGTCTATCAATATCAAGTGGACGGAAAGCCGTACACGGGACAAGTGGTCAAAGCGGGCGAACAATTCTTTAGCGTCCGCATCTATGGTGACGCGCAAAAAACGGTTGCCCGCTATCCCGTCGGCGCGCAGGTGATGGTGTATTACAACCCGGCGAATCCCGCCGAATCTGCGTTGGAACGTTAAGTCTGTGCTATAATGCCGCCATTATGAAATATCCGTTTTACTTCGCCAATGACAACGATAATAATGACAATGACGATCTGCTGTATCGTTGGGCGAAGCCTTGCTAGTTGACGGATTGAAAAAGTCGAACTCATCGCCCAACGCAATTGCGAAGGGCGATTTTTTATGTAAACCAAGACCTGACAGGTTTCATTGAGAACTAAGCCCGTCAGAACAATTGCGAATTGGAATGTATTCGATTGATCGAACGTTCGTGAAAACCTGTCAGGTCTTACAATTTCTTGGAGGCGCACTATGTACAGAACTCATACTTGTGGAGAATTAAGAGCCAGCCACGCGGGTCAAACCGTGACGTTGGCGGGCTGGGTGAATCGCCGCCGCGACCATGGCGGGGTGGCATTCTTTGACTTGCGCGACCGCGCTGGCATTATTCAAGTGACCATTAACCCCGATTTGCCAAAAGAAATGCTGGAGCAAGTTGCCAACGTGCGCAACGAGTGGGTGTTGCAGATCGAGGGCGTGGCGCAGAAACGCCCCGAGGGAATGGCAAACCCGAAAATGGAAACGGGTGAGGTGGAGGTCATCGCCAAGAACGTGACCGTGCTGAATCCGTCGAAGACGCCGCCATTCATGGTCAACACCGATAACGACCTGCCCGATGAGAACATGCGCCTCAAGTATCGTTATGTGGACCTGCGCCGCGAGCGATTGACTCGAAATATCGTGTTGCGTCACAAGGTCATCAAGTTCATGCGCGACTATCTCGATGAACAAGGCTTCATCGAAGTTGAAACGCCGATCATGTTCAAAGCGACTCCCGAAGGCGCGCGCGACTATCTCGTGCCGTCTCGTATCTACCCTGGGCAGTTCTATGCTTTGCCTCAGTCGCCGCAACAGTTGAAGCAGTTGCTCATGGTCGCAGGCATGGATAAATATTTCCAGATCGCGCGCTGTTTCCGCGATGAAGACCTGCGCGGCGACCGTCAGCCTGAGTTCACGCAACTCGATCTTGAGATGTCCTATGTTCACCGTGACGATGTGTTGAATCTCGTTGAGGGTTTGTTCACGGCGATGCTCCCCGAAGTTGCGCCGCACAAGAAGTTATATTCCTCGCCGTGGCCCAAGTTTTCATACAAAGAAGTTCTCGAACGCTTCGGCACCGACAAACCCGATCTGCGTTTCGGCATGGAACTGGTTGACGTGAGCGAGGTCTTCGCGAAGAGCGAGTTCAAAGTCTTCCAGTCTGCGTTGAGCGCGGGAGGCGTGGTCAAGTGTATCATCGCGCCGAAGTCGGCTGAGATGTCGCGCAAGGAAGTGGACGCGTTGACCGAGTCGGCGAAGGGGCTGGGGGCGAAGG
Organism: Candidatus Defluviilinea gracilis; assembly: GCF_057138825.1. Lineage (NCBI taxonomy): Bacteria > Bacillati > Chloroflexota > Anaerolineae > Anaerolineales > Candidatus Villigracilaceae > Candidatus Defluviilinea > Candidatus Defluviilinea gracilis. The sequence continues at coordinate 22,880 of NZ_DBNHEF010000048.1, read as the reverse complement.
GACTGGCGACGCTGGCGATCCAAGCCGAAGGTCCGAAGGGAACCGCCGCGAAGTTTGTCACAGAGGCAGAGGTGGAAGAGGTCAAATCCAAAACGGGCGCGAAGGACGGCGATCTTATCCTGTTTGCGGCAGACGCGCGCGCGGTCGTCAACAAAGTGTTGGGCGGGTTGCGAATCATTTTGCGCGATAAACTCGATCTTGCCGATACATCCATGATGGCGTTCGCGTGGGTGGTGGACTTCCCGTTCTTTGCGTGGAATGAGGAAGAAAAGAAATGGGAGTCGGAGCATCATCCGTTCACGATGCCGAAGTTGGAAGATCTGCCCAAGTTCGACACCAACCCTGGCGAAGTGTATTCGGACGCGTATGATATGGTGTGCAACGGCTACGAGACCGCGTCGGGTTCGATCCGTATTCATCGCCGAGATATTCAGATGAAGATGTTCCAGATGCTTGGCTTGAGCGACGAGGAAATTCAGACGAAGTTCGGTCACATGCTGGAGGCGTTCGAGTATGGCGCGCCTCCGCATGGAGGGATGGCTCCAGGCGTTGATCGACTCGTGATGTTACTGGCTGACGAGCCGAACATCCGCGAAGTGATCGCGTTCCCAAAGAATCAAGCGGGGCGCGATGTGATGGCGGACGCGCCGTCGGAAGTTGAGCCGAAGCAGTTGAAAGAATTGCATGTTCAGATCAGGGAATAGAGATTGGAGACTGGAGATTAGAGATTGGTAGCGATGCGGAGAATTAGAGAATTGGAGAATTGATCGGCGATGAACGAGAAGCAACAGATTCAGGTAGATGAAAAGTTAGTGCGAGACATCGCGTCTTTGGCGCGGTTGGATTTGAACGAGGACGAGACGAAGATGTTCGTTTCTCAGTTCAAGGATATTCTCGATTACGTCGGTGTTTTGAATGAAGTGGACACGGAGAATGTCGCGCCTGCGTATTTGTCGTCGGCGAATCAAAGCGTGATGCGCGAGGATGAGGTCGAAGAGTCTGTGCCGACGGAGGAGTTTCTCGCCAATGCTCCGCAGTCGAAAGATGAGTATGTGGTTATTCCGCGCGCGCATGTGGAGCAGTAACAAGTAATTGGTAAGTAGTAATTGGTAATTTTTGTTGCGGAGTTTTGCGTTGGTAACGAACCGTCCACGAATAAAACCACGAATTCACGAATAGAGGCGCGTCAATTCGTTTACATGTGCCCGTCAGGGTATTCGTGAACATTCGTGGATGGTTGTCACTCCGCGAAGAAGGTCTTTGATGAAGCGCAATCTTGTATAACTCGATTTGAAAATTTATGGATTTACACGAATTAACCATCCACGAAACACACGAACTACTTTCCAGTCGAAAGATTTCTTCGGCGGAGTTGACGCGCGCGTATCTTGAACGCATTCAACGACTCGACCCGCAGATCAAATCGTACGTCACGGTTTCTGAAGATGTGGCGTTGGAGCAAGCCAAAAAAGCGGACGAACGCATCAAGTCAGGCGAAGGTTTGACCCCGCTGACGGGAATTCCCTACGCGGCAAAGGATTCGCTTTCGACACGCGGCGTGAACACGACTTGCTCATCAAAAATCCTTGAGAACTATAAACCGTTTTACGACTCGACCGCGATCAAGAAATTACATGCGGCTGGCTCTGTCCTCCTTGGCAAAAACAACATGGATGAGTTCGGAATGGGGTCGTCCACCGAAAACTCTGGCTTCTTCACCACCCGCAACCCGTGGAATTTCGATCACGTCCCTGGCGGTTCGAGCGGAGGGTCAGCGGCGGCGGTCGCGGCGGGACTGGCTCCGTTTGCGCTCGGCGAAGACACGGGCGGATCGGTGCGCATGCCCGCGTCGTTTTGTGGCGTGACGGGACTCAAAACCACCTACGGAAGAGTTTCGCGCTACGGATTGATTCCGCTGGTGTCGTCGTTTGATACGATCGGTCCGATGGCGAGGAGCGCGTATGATGTGGCGCTTGTCCTTGAAGCGATTGCGGGACATGATCCCAAAGACAGCACGTCGCGCGTTGAGTCTGTTCAAAGTTATTCGGCGAGTTTGAAGAACGCGGAAAATTTACGCGGACTTCGCATCGGCATTCCCAAAGAATATTTCGTTGAAGGGCTGGATAAAGAAGTAGACGCTTCCGTTCGAGCCGCGATCAAGCAAATCGAATCGCTTGGCGCGGAAGTCCTTGAAGTGTCGCTTCCGCACACGCAGTATGCGATCCCTGTCTATTATTTGATTCTGTTTGCCGAAGCCAGTTCCAACCTCGCAAAATACGATGGCGTGCGGTTTGGACTGTCGGAGCGCGAGTCTGGCGATTTGATGGATGTCTACTTGAAGACGCGCGAGGCAGGCTTCGGCGCGGAGACCAAACGCCGCATCATGCTTGGCACGTTCGCGCTTTCGGCTGGATATTACGATGCCCACTATTTAAAAGCACAGAAAGTCCGCGCGTTGATTCGGCAGGACTTTCAGAAAGCGTTCGAGACCTGCGACGCGCTCATCACACCTGTCGCGCCGACGACTGCGTTTCGTATCGGCGAGAAGATCAGCAACCCGCTCGATATGTATTTGTCGGATGTGTTCGTGGTCGCTGTCAATCTCGCAGGGATTCCCGCGCTGTCTGTCCCATGCGGCTTTTCGAACGGACTGCCCATCGGGATGCAAGTCATGGGTCCGCATTTGTCGGAGGAGACTCTGCTTCACATTGGACATTTGTATCAATCGCAGACGGATTGGCACACGAAACAGCCCTCACTCTAGCATGTCATGCTGAGCGAAGCGAAGCATCTCTGTCACAACACACGAGACCCTTCGCTGGCGCTCAGGGTGACATGCCAATAGAAATTATGAACTACGAACCCATCATCGGACTTGAAGTCCACGCGGAGTTGCTCACAAAATCGAAAATGTTTTGTGGGTGCGAAGTTGTCGACTCAATCACCGCAAAACCGAATCGGCATATCTGTCCCGTTTGCACGGGTCAGCCTGGCGCGTTGCCTGTGTTGAACAATAAAGCCGTCGAGTTGGCGGTCAAAGTTGGGCTCGCGCTTGGGTGTCAGATCCACACCGAAAGTATTTTCGCGCGCAAGAATTATTTTTATCCCGACCTGCCGAAGGGCTATCAAATCTCGCAATACGACCAGCCGCTGGCAACAGACGGGAAACTGCTCATCGAAACTGAAGCAGGCATAAGGTCGATTCGGATTCGCCGCGTCCACTTGGAAGAGGACACGGGCAAGTTATCCCACGCCGACGCGCGCTCGTTCATTGATTACAACCGAAGCGGAGTCCCACTGCTCGAAATTGTCACCGAGCCCGATCTGCGTTCGTCCGATGAAGCGAAAGCCTACGCGACCGCGTTGCACGCGATCCTGCGTTATCTCGATGTGAATTCGGGCGACATGGAAAAAGGCGTGATCCGTTTTGAGGCGAACGTTTCGGTGCGCGAGGCGGGGAGCGAGCGACTCAACACGCGCACTGAAATAAAAAATCTCAACTCGTTCCGCTCGCTCGCGCAGGGCATCGAATACGAGATCGCGCGGCAGACTGAAATTGTTTCGCGCGGCGGAATCGTCGAACAGGAAACGTTGGGCTTCAACGAAACGACGGGCAAGACGTATTCGCAGCGCGGCAAAGAAAGCGCGCATGATTATCGTTACTTCCCCGAGCCTGATTTGCCGCCGCTAATTTTGGATTCGGATTGGATCGATTCGATTCGCGCGACTCTCCCCGAATTGCCCGACGCAAAAACAAAACGCTTCATCTCGGACTTCGGCTTGACTCAGTCCGATGCGCGTTTTCTCACCTCCGAGCTTTCTCTCGCGAACTACTTCGAGCGCGTCGCCGCGAAATCGAACAGTTCAGCGAAAGCCGTCCATTCATGGATCGCGGGCGAGTTCATGCACTACGTCAACGAGACGGGAATCAAAATTGAAGATGTGACTCTGCCGCCCGAATCGTTCGCCAAACTCATTGACATGACGACCGACAAAGTCATCGGCGGCAACTCGGCAAAAATCGTGTTGAGCGAACTCCTAAGAAATGGCGGCGACCCCGAACATATCGTCCAAGAAAAGGGACTCGTCCAAGTCTCCGACGAAAGTTTCATCAAGGAAGCCGTGACGAAAGCGCTGAACGATAACCCCTCCGAAGTGGAAAAATATCTCGCGGGCAAAGAGACTCTCCTGCAATGGTTCGTCGGTCAAGTGGCGCGCGCCACGAAGGGGAAGGCGGACCCGAACGTGACGAGGGAGTTGGTGGTGAAGGGGTTGGAGGGGAGGAGGAAGTAAGTTATCTGTGGTGTAAAATAAAGCCATGGGAATATTTACGCGTAGTGAAATCGAAGAGGGCTTAAAACGACTTGGAGAACTAGCCCAAGCCAGAGGGATTCATATTCAATTGACTCTCGTTGGCGGCGCAGTCATGGTTCTTCAATTCGACGCGCGCTCATCCACGCGGGATATAGACGCGGTTATTCTCGAGCCGCGTGAAGCCCGTCTGGTTCGAGAACTGGCAAAAAGTGTTGCCGAAGAATTCGACTGGACAGAAGATTGGTTGAATGACGGCGCAAAAGGATATTTGGTGGGCATTAGCAATGGACCGATTGTGTTTCAAGCGCCTGGGATAGAAGCGCGAACGCCTTCTTTGGAACAATTGCTCGCGATGAAACTCTCTGCATGGCGCGACGATATTGATGTTTCAGACGCTCGACGGCTTTTGCAGGAAGTTGGAAAGGGTAGAAAAAAAGATGATGTTTGGCAAAGCGTCGAACCTTTTCTCGTAAAGGGCGATGAGTTGACCGCGCAATACGCTTTTTGGGATTTATGGGAGAACTTATATGGAACAGATTGAACAACTTGCCCAAGCCGCGCTTGAACGAGACCATCTCAAATTACGCAGTCTCGTTCAAGACTTGACTCGCTCCAATACGGACTTTAGCGCTCTTCCTCGACCATCCACCACAGACCAGCGCTTATTGACCGTCAGCGCGGCTTTAACAGAATTGCTTGCCCAACGAAGCAATCAACAACCGCCTTCATGGACAAAAGAGATCGGCGCGTTGAAAGAGCCGTTCTTCCTACTCGAATCGGCGGCAACGATGAAGCGCCTGCGAACGCTCTGCGAAACTCAATCTCCTGAACCCATGCGGAAACGTCTGCTCTACGCGCCTCCGCATTTTCTTGCGTTCGCCTAACATCTCACCAAAGTGGAGAAATATCTCGCGGGCAAAGAGACTCTCCTGCAGTGGTTTGTGGGTCAAGTAGCGAGGGCGACCAAGGGCAAGGCAGACCCGAATGTGACGAGGGAGTTGCTGGTGAAGGGGTAGGGGGAGAGGAAGAAGTAGTTCTCCTTTTGTTGTAAAATCAACACACGGTGAGCGCGCTACTTACTAAATGACATCACCTTTTATCTACTTCCTCGAGGAATCATCATGAGAAAAACAAGAACCACTAAAGGGAAAAAGAAGATTGACCCAACGATTATTGTGGCATTAATCACGGTTGTTGGAACTATTGTCGTCACTCTTATATCAGTGTTCGGAAACACACCTCAAGATCACCCTGCTCTTCCAACATCACATTCGACATCTGCAATTGCCATACCCAGCACACCGACTGAAACACCGCACCCACTACCGTCAATGACACCCACAAAGGAACCCGAAATAATTTTTGGACCGCAGAATGGATCTTTAGATGAATCGAATTCCTTTATTTTTCGACCAAACTCTCCTAATCTACAAATTCATAATTTCATATTATCTGTCGTATTTGTTAATCCGAGTAATACAGATACCTGGAGTTATAGTATTTATTTTAGGGATAAAATAGGAATAAACAACAATTATTTGACAATATGTAATTGTGGCACTTGGAGTTTATATTCAACTACTCCTGAAAAAGGACTTACTAAACTCTACGATGGAACTATTAATAACCTTAATCTTTCAAGGGGAGGAACCAATCATATAAGATTGGTTATTGAAGATCTTGTTGTTTCCGTTGTTATAAACGAAGATTCAATAAACGATGATGAGATGATACTTAATTCTGATTTGGGACACGGAGGCTTTGCGATCGCAGCATCCCCCAGAATAGACTATTATGGACTCCAGATACTATCACTGGACGATCGGTAGCCAGAACATGATATCAACTATAGCAAAAGAAGTAACTTTCTAAGACAAAGAGTCTCCTTTTGAGTCTCTTGTCTATTTTTTTGTTTTTCTACCTTCTTTTTCATCTTTTGATCGCCATGCGCCATCATGTCAATGGGGCAACGATTGTCAAAATCAGAATGTGAATCTGACCCGCGTCAATTTCCACGCCATACGCATCCGTGAGGCGGAAACACTTCTTGGAGGTTTCAGCCATCCTGTTTATGTATGCGCCGACAAGGTAGGAGTTTATGCCATCTGCTATAATCGGCGCAACCACTAAATAAAGGATCCCCTACATGGCTGAACAAATCAGCGTTTCGCAAATTTCAAAATATATTGGACAAGAAATAACCATCAAAGGCTGGGTCTACAACCGCACGGACAAGGGCAAGTTATGCTTTTTACTCGTCCGCGATGGCTCGGGCTTTGTGCAATGCGTCGCGTTCAAAGGCGACCTTGAACCCGAAGTGTTCGACAAGGTCATGCGTTTGCCGCAAGAGTCGTCGGTGATCGTCACAGGCGCGGTGCGGGAGGATAAGCGCGCGCCTGGAATCCCTGGCGGATATGAACTCGGCGTGAAGCAGATCGAGATCGTGCAAGAGGCGGGCTTGGATTACCCGATGTCGCTCAAGGATCACGGTCCCGACTTCGCGCTCGATCATCGTCACTTGTGGATACGGATGCAAAGTCAGTGGGCGATACTGAAAGTGCGCAGTACCGTCATGGCGGCGACGCGCGAATGGCTCGACACGAACGGCTTCCTCGAAATGAGCACGCCCATCCTCACTCCCGCCGCCGCCGAAGGGACAACGACTCTCTTCGAGACCGAATACTTCGACGAGGGTAAAGCCTACCTCGCGCAGACGGGTCAACTGTACAACGAAGCCAACATCTTCGCCTTCGGGAAAGTCTACTGCTTCGGTCCCACCTTCCGCGCGGAGAAATCGAAGACGCGTCGTCACCTCACCGAGTTTTGGATGCTCGAACCCGAGATCGCTTTCTGCGACTTGGACGGCTTGATGGACGTGGAAGAGGGACTCATTAAACACATCGTCCAAACTGTGTTGCGCGAGTGCGCCGCCGAATTGAAATTCCTTGAGCGCGATGTGACCAAACTGGAAAACGTCACTGGCACATTCCCGCGCATGTCGTATGACGACGCGGCGAAATATCTCATTGACCTGTACGAAAAAGAAACCGACCCTGAAAAGAAGGAACTTCTCAAATTCGAATGGGGCATGGATTTCGGCGCTCCGCACGAAACCGAGTTGACGAAACTTCACGACAAGCCACTATTTGTCTATGGCTACCCCAGCGCGGTCAAGGCGTTTTACATGGAGCCATGGCCAGGTCGCCCCGAAGTCTGCAAGTCTGTAGATTTGCTCGCGCCCGAAGGCTACGGCGAAATCTGCGGCGGCTCGGAACGCATGTCGAGTCACGACGCGTTGCTGGCGCGAATTCATAAAGAAGGATTACCCGAAGAAGCGTTCAAGTGGTACCTCGAACTTCGCAAGTATGGCTCCGTTCCGCATTCAGGATTCGGTATGGGAGTGGAACGAGTCGTCGCATGGCTGTGCGGAATCGAACACATCCGCGAAGCGATTCCGTTCCCGAGGACGATCAAGAGGGTGTATCCGTAAGAGAGTATTGCTTGAGTCTGTATCCTCGTTTTTTTTTGTACACGGATACTTCGACAGGCTCAGCACAAGTTTCACGGAAAACACGTAGAATTTAAAGTTCTTTTCCGTGAAAATCAGTGAAATCTGTGGCTTCCGTGTCTAAAGAGAATTTGAGAATTGATCTCAGTGATCTCTGTGAACTCTGTGGCTAAGGATATATAATCAACGACAGCACAATAACGAAGTCAATCCAAATCCCTTGCGGAGGAAACCACCGTGACCAAACTGTTTTTTGCGACAGACATTCATGGTTCGGATATTTGCTGGAACAAGTTTTTGAACGCGGGGAAATTTTATGAAGTGGATGTGCTGATCCTTGGGGGCGATATGACCGGAAAAGCGGTCGTGCCGTTTATTCATCAGGGCGGGGAGAATTACAAAGTCACTTTGCTCGAACAGGAATTTCCAATTACCAATGCGGACGAACTCGCCGAAATGAAGAAGCGCGTGCGCAGTCGCGGCTATTATCCGTATTTGACGAATCCCGATGAGATGGCGGAATTGGAAAAGGATCCGAATCGCGTTTCGGAAATTTTCAATGCCGAGGTGTTGAAAGTCGTCCAACAGTGGATGGACATTGCCGAGAAAAAATTGGGCGGCACGGATATGAAAGTCTATTGCTCGCCGGGCAACGACGATATGGATGAAGTGGACGATGTCATCCGCGCGTCGAAGCGGGTATTGTTGGTCGAGGGGCAGGTGACGCAGTTGGATGAACATCACGAGATGATCGCCTCCGGTTGGAGCAACCGAACTCCGTGGGATACGCACCGGGAAGAGGGGGAGGACCAGCTCAAGGTCCGGTATGAAGCGATGATCTCCAAGTTGAAGAATCCGAAGAACGCGGTGTTCAACGTCCACGTGCCGCCGTATCGGTCTGGACTGGACGAGGCTCCCGAACTAGATAAGGATTTGCGTCCCGTGCTGGCGGGTCAGGCTTTGAAGCCGGTCGGTTCGACGGCTCTGCGCGAAGCCATCGAAAAATATGAGCCGCTTCTCGGCTTGCATGGGCACATCCACGAAGGGCGCGGGGCGATGAAAGTGGGCAAGACGTTGTGCATCAACCCCGGCTCGATGTACGAACAGGGGACTCTGTTGGGGGCAATTGTGAAACTGGGCAAGGATAAGATCGAAAATTACGTGCTGACATCAGGATAACTCTCTGTAACTTGCTTCAGCCGCCGTCCTCGGCGGCGTTTGTAAGGGAATTCCTGCGCCGGGACGGCGCAGGGAGCAATATGATTACGTGCTGACATCAGGATAACTCTCGCTCGGGTTTTGTGTTATGTACAGTAGCCGACGGCATGGCAGGTTTCTCCCGCCGGGTACTCGCAAAATGAATTTTGCGGTACGACTCAATTCAATAGAGGAGATGTGAAATGAGCAACTTATTTGTCCGCAAGGCGACCGGCATGGTACGTTCATGGTCGGTCATGGACGCGTTCATCTACGCGTTCTTTTCGATCAATCTGGTGACGTTGGGGTTCTACAGTTTCAGCCAGATGTATTATTTCGGCGGAGGCATGATCCCCGCGTTGCTCATCAGCGCGGCGTTCATCATCTTTGAGGTGATTGTGTACGCCTCATTGATCGCCGTGATGCCCCGCTCGGGCGGCGATTACGTCTGGCAGACGCGCATCTTCGGCGGCGGCATCGGCTTCATCCTCTCCATCACGGGTTGGTGGTTCACGCTTTGGTTGTGGACTCCCATCTACGGCGATATGCTCCGCCAGATCGTGCTAACCCCGTTGCTTGGCGCGTTCGGTTTGCAGTCTGCCGCGGTGTGGTTCGCGGGGCAGGGAAACGCCCTGTTTGTGTGTTCCTTGCTGACCCTCGGGTTTGTGGCGTTGGTTATCTTCCTTGGGATGAAGAACTACGCGCGCGTCCAGAAGTATTCGTTCTACGCGGGCATGCTCGGATTGCTGATCGTCATCGTTTTGCTGTTCACCGGTTCGCCGGATGCGTTCAAAGCGGGACTCGCTTCCAACTCTGCCGCGTACTTTGGCACGCAGGGCGAACTCTACGATGCGACCGCCCAAGCCGGCGTGGACGCGTTCGCTTCAACCCCGTTGACGGGCGGCTCGTTCGGACTCATCATGCTGACTCTCCCGTATCTGGTTTTCTTCAACTTGTGGCCCAACTGGGGCGCGACATTGTATGGTGAAGTGCGTGGCGCGACCGATTACAAACGGAACTTTGCCGGCATGGCTTGGGCGCTTGTCATCACCACCGCGTTGGGAATTGTGTTCTTCCTCGGCGTTGCCAAAACCATCGGCTGGGATTTCTACGTGCAAGCGAACGCCGCTTGGTGGAATTACGCGTGGGGTTACGTAACCGAAGCGCCTCCGCTTCCGGTCTGGCCCAACCCCGCGATGCTGGCGGTCTTCCTCACTGACAATCGCCTCGTGCAGATCGTCGTGCTGTTGTTGATGAGCACGTGGTGGTTCGGCTGGGCAGGGACGTTGTTCCTCTCCTCGACCCGCGTGATCTTCGCCGCCGCGTTTGACCGCCTGCTCCCGGAAAAAGCCGCAGAGTTGAACAAGAACGGCACGCCGGTGAATGCGATGTTGTACATGATCCTGCCAGCCATCGTTGTTGCCGCGTTGTATGCTTATAACGTGGCAGGCTTCCGCTCCATCACGCTTGCCGCCACGCAAGGCATTGCCATTATGTACTTTGGCACAGCCATTGCCGCAATCGTTCTGCCGTACAAAAAGAAAGCGCTCTTCGAAGCCTCGCCAATTGCCCAAATGAAAGTGGCTGGCATCCCGCTCATCACCGTTGCGGGCGTGATCTTTGCCGGCTTCCTTGGCTTCCTGTTGATCGAATGGATGTTCGACCCCTGGTTGAACTCAGGTGGCGAAGGCGCGGGCTTGTATGGAATCAGTTTCAAGAACACTAACTCGATCATTTTCCTCGGCGCGTGTTATGTATCCGCCGCGGCGATTTACTACGGCTTCAAAGCCCGGCGCAAGGGCGAGGGCATCGACCTCGATAAAGTGCAGGCTGAAATCCCTGCCGAGTAGCCGCTTCAAAATTTCTAGTTCTGACCCTAAAGGATTCCGGATAATCCTTTAGGGTCATTTATTGGTAGAATCGCTTCGTGCCTTTTCAGCCAGACGCCTATATTGAAATGAATCGGTTGATCGCCGCTGCCGGCGAGCAGTCCATCCTTTTGCGCGCGCTTGGCGGGCTGGCAGTGAAGGCGCATCACACAGCGGAACATCCGATATTCACGCGCGATTTTGGCGACCTCGACCTGATCGTTGAGGCGAAGCGGCGCCGCGAGTTTCAAGAATTTATGGAGCAGGCTGGATATTCCCCGCACAAAAAATTTAATTTGCTGAACGGCGACCAGCGGCAGATCTATTTTCACAACGACTCCGAGATGAAGGTGGATGTTTTCGTCGGCACGTTTGTGATGTGTCACAAGATTCCCCTCGAAGATAGACTCCATCTTCATCCGGTCACGATCCCGCCCGCGGAATTGTTGCTGACGAAAGCGCAGATCGCGGATCTGAACCGCAAAGACGCGCTGGATATCGCTTCGCTTCTTCTCTACGTGGAAACTGGTTCAAGCGATGAGAATTGCATCAACCTTCGGCGTCTTGAGTTGTTGTGCGGCGCCGATTGGGGCTTGTACAAAACTACCGCGATCAACTTGAAGCGTGTCGAAGAAACCGTAAGCGAGGAGTCGCTTGCGCTGGCTGAATCAGAACGAAGTCAGATTAAGAAGCGGATTGGCGAAATCCTGCAGGTGTTCGACTCCATGCCGAAGTCCATCCAATGGAAGATGCGAGATAAAGTCGGCACGCGCGTGCGCTGGTATGAGGAGGTGGAGGAAGTCGCCCGTTAAAGTGGTCTTTACAAATGATTAACCGTGTTTGAAATGTTCAGTATATAATCGAAAACGATGGAGAGCATGTGGCTCTCCACAAGTCAATGTATCTCAAAGGAGAGAGAATGAAGACTAGAAAGAGTTTGTACAAGCTATTCTCGTTGTTGCTTCTCGCGAGCCTTGCGCTTGCCGCATGCGGACCCGCCGCGACCGAAGCGCCCGCCGCAACGGAACCGCCTGCCGCGACTGAGGCGCCAGCCACCGAAGCCCCCGCAACTGCGGCGCCCGCCGCCGACCCGATGGCGGATTTGATCGCCGCCGCGCAAGCGGAAGGTATGCTCACCACCATCGCGCTCCCGCACGACTGGTGCAATTACGGCGAAGCCATCGAGACCTTCAAGTCGAAATATGGGCTCGAAGTCAACGAATTGAACCCAGACGCCGGCTCCGGCGATGAGATCGAAGCCATCAAAGCGAACAAGGATAACCCCGGTCCGCAGGCTCCCGATGTCATTGACGTTGGTTTTGCGTTCGGTCCTTCCTCCAAGGCTGAGGGACTGATCCAGCCGTACAAAGTTTCCACGTGGGATTCGATCCCTGCCGATGCCAAGGATGCCGAAGGCTACTGGTATGGCGACTATTACGGTGTGTTGTCCTTCCTCGTGAATACCGATGTTCAGCCTGAAGTCCCGCAAGATTGGGCAGACTTGCTCGACCCGAAATATAACGGGCAGGTCGCGCTCTCTGGCGATCCTCGCACCTCCAATCAAGCGATTCAATCCGTCTTTGCGGCTTCCCTCGCCAATGGCGGCTCGCTCGATGACGCCCAGCCTGGTCTCGACTATTTCGCCCAGATGAACTCCGCTGGTAACCTCGTCCCGTTGATCGCCAATAACGGCTTGGTTGCTACCGGTGAAACCGCTGTCCGCATTACGTGGGACTACAACGCCCTCGCCGCTGTCGATTCCTTCGAAGGCAACCCGAAGGCTGAGGTTGTGATTCCCGCTTCCGGTCGTTTCGCCGGCGTGTACGTTCAAGCGATCAGCGCCTACGCTCCGCACCCGAACGCCGCCAAGTTGTGGATGGAATTCCTCTATTCAGATGAAGGTCAGACGATCTGGATGAAGGGTTACTGCCACCCGATCCGCGAACAAGATATGCGCGATCGCGGCGTGATCCCAGCCGACTTGCTTGCCAAGTTGCCTGATGTATCCGGCGCAGTGTTCCCGACCGTTGCTCAGTTGGATGCCGCCAAAGCGCTCATCACCGGAAATTGGGATGCCGCTGTCGGCGCGAACATTCAAGCCGCTCCGTAAGGAAATTTTCTGCACCAAAAACGCGAGACCCTGCCGCACGGCAGGGTCTCGCCCAATAGCACGAAGATTGTTTGAGGACTTCTGACATGGCTCAAACTTCCATAGCCCTTCCGAAAATCAAAGAACCTTCAAATCTCAAAAACTGGCTGGGCGTATCCCCGTTTTTTTTGTTTGCCATCATGTTCATCATCTTCCCTTCGTTGTATCTTGTGGAAGGGAGTTTTTTCAATCAAGAGGGGCAGTTTACGCTGGAAAATTATGCCCTGCTTCTCCAAACCCCGTCAATTGTCAACGCATATAAATTGAGCATTCAAATCAGCGCGGCAACCGCCATTGGAGGCGGGATATTTGGTTTCCTGCTTGCGTACTCGATTACGGTGGGCGGCTTGCCGCGACAATTACGCTCAGCGTTGATCACCTTCTCTGGCGTTGCTTCGAACTTCGCCGGTGTTCCTCTGGCGTTTGCATTTATCGCCACCCTGGGCAGACGCGGATTTGTCACACTCCTGCTGAAAGACAACTTGAATATTGATTTGTATCAAGCGGGTTTCGACTTGTACACGTTTTGGGGATTAACAGCCATTTACATGTTCTTTCAATTCCCTTTGATGGTGCTGGTGATGGTCCCCGCGCTGGACGGTTTGAAGCGCGAATGGCGCGAAGCCGCCGAAAATCTGGGCGCATCCTACTTCCAATATTGGACGCGGGTTGCCATGCCGATCCTGCTTCCCTCCATCCTCGGTTCGATGATCCTTTTATTTGGCAACGCCTTCGGAGCCTACGCCACCGCCTACGCCTTGACCGGCGGCAGGCTGGGCATCATCACCATACAGATCGGCGCGCAGATCCGCGGAGATGTGTTGCATAACCCCGGCTTGGGCTATGCCATGGCAATGGGGATGGTCATCATTATGGCGGTGTCGCTTCTTGGGTATTCGTGGCTTCAAAAGGTTTCTGAAAGGTGGTTGCGATGAGCGAATCATCTGTTGATGTCTCGATCGGGCGGGATCGAAAACGCTGGTCGCTATTGCGGATCGGCGGTCGGTTTTGGAGTTGGGTCTGGTTCATCCTCGGCGCGATCTATTTCCTCGTGCCATTATTCGCCACCTTGCGGCACTCCCTCCGCATGGAGCGGGATGTTCTCGGCTTCAAAGCCTATGAACGCGCCTTTGAAGACCCAAGCTTTCTGGAAACCTTTTTATTGTCCAATGCCCTTGCGGTCGCGACAATTATTTGCAGCGCCATCCTAATCGTTCCGACTGCTTACTGGATTCGATTGCGTGTGCCCCAAGCACGGCGGATCGCGGAATTCATCACGCTGTTGCCGTTCGTCATCCCGGCGATCATCCTCGTGTTCGGTCTCATCCGAACGTATAGCACGCATTTCACCATACCGTTTACCGATATTGAATTGTTCCAGCCCTTAACTACGACGAAATTTGGAACGTACGCGTTGATCACCGCCGGCTACATGGTGCTTGCCATGCCCTACATGTACCGCTCGGTGGACACCGGTATGCGCGTGGTGGACATCCGCACGTTGACCGAAGCCGCGCAAAGTTTGGGCGCAGGGTGGTTTACCATCATCACGCAAGTCATTCTGCCCAATGTTCGGTCGGCGTTATTGAGCGGAGCGTTGCTCACATTTGCGATCGTCGTCGGCGAAGTGACGTTAGCCTCGTTCCTTGGCGTGGACGCATTCGGTCCATACCTGTTTTTGATCGGTCAGCATAAAGCGTATGAACCTGCCGCGTTGTCGTTTGTCACCTTCCTGATGACCTGGCTTGCCATGGGCATGATCCAATTTGTCACCGGCGGGCAGGGACAAGCCACAGGCGCGCACTAAAGATATTTGCAGCGGAGAATCCTCATGTCTTATTTGACTCTTGAAAATGTGACCAAACAATTTGGCGATGTGGTAGTGGTCGATAAATTCAACCTCGGCATAGAGAAAGGTGAATTCGTCTCGTTCCTCGGTCCCTCAGGCTGTGGAAAGACGACGACGCTACGCATGGTCGCTGGGTTTGAACTCCCAACCTCTGGCAAGATTACACTGGGCGGCGTTGATATTACCGACAAAGCCCCGAACCAGCGCAACGTTGGAATGATCTTTCAGGCATACGCGCTCTTCCCGAATATGACTGTCGCGCAAAACATTGGCTTTGGTCTGCGCATTCGCAAGACGAATGCAACTGATGTTCACGCCCGCGTAGATGAAATGCTCAACCTCGTCAACCTCGAGAAGCACGCCAACAAATATCCCTACCAACTTTCAGGCGGACAGCAACAACGTGTCTCGCTCGCCCGCGCGCTTGCCATCCGTCCCGAAGTGCTTCTGCTCGATGAACCGCTCTCCGCGTTGGATGCGAAGATCCGTGTTTCACTGAGGCAGGAGATCCGAGCGATTCAAAAGCGTTTAGGTATCACCGCCATCTTTGTCACGCACGATCAGGAAGAAGCGTTATCCATTTCAGATCGAATCGTGGTGATGAACGTCGGCGAGATGGAACAAGTCGGCACTCCCTTTGAAATTTATAACTTTCCCAAAACGCAATTCGTGGCGAACTTTGTCGGCTCGCTCAACAATGCCGATGCCGAAGTGGTTGACCCCGCGAACGGAATCCTTGCGATGGACGGCGTCCACTTCAAGACAGCCGAAGAGGATTTCGCAAGCCGCAAGAAAGGCGACAAGGTAAAAATTTCCGTGCGACCCGAGCGTTTCAGTTTTGCCGTTGAGCCGAAGAAAGATAACGTCATTGATTGCACCATCGAAACCATTACTTTCCTGGGTTCGGTGGTCCGCATCCAAATCAAAATTGGCAACACCAATTTCAACATGGACACGTTCAACAATCCCTTCCTTGAACTGCCTGCCATCGGCGCGAAAGAGCAGGTGATGTGTTCGAAGGAAGCGGTGTTGGTTCTTTGAAAAGACAGTAAACAGGTACACAAGTAAACAGGTAGACAAGCAGACACGTGTGTACGTGTTTCCGTGTCTACTTGTTTACGTTTGAGGAGAGCATGTCCGTCATTGATGAAGTTGTCACAAAAATTCCCGAATGGAATGGAAAAAATATTTCCGTCACGCCGCTCTCTGGCGGACTGACCAACTCCAATTTCAAAGTGGAAGTGGATGGCACGCCGTATTTTGTGCGTGTGCCTGGCGCCAGCACCGAGCTCCTCGCGATTGACCGCGCCAACGAATACCACAACACCAAATCTGCGTCGCAGGCGGGCGTTGCGCCGAAGATTTTTTATCACCTGCCCGAATACAACGTGATGGTGATTGAATTCTTGAATGGCAAAACCATGTCGAAGGATTCGCTCAACGAGTCGGGACAACCGACGCGCATGGCGCAAGCCATCAAGCGACTCCACGCTGGTTCACGCTTCCTCCTCGACTTCAACATGTTCCGCCTCACGGAATATTATCTCAGCCTCTGCCGTGACCGCGCCATCAAAATCCCCGATGGATATTTGGATAGAATGTCCACAGTGAATCGCATCGAGGAAGCGATGAATG
This sequence comes from Candidatus Defluviilinea gracilis, assembly GCF_057138825.1. NCBI lineage: Bacteria > Bacillati > Chloroflexota > Anaerolineae > Anaerolineales > Candidatus Villigracilaceae > Candidatus Defluviilinea > Candidatus Defluviilinea gracilis. The sequence continues at coordinate 6,360 of NZ_DBNHEF010000048.1, read as the reverse complement.
CCAAGCCGCTTGCAACCGTTCCTTGCAACAATGACTTGCTCGCTGAAAACTACATTGACGATGGGAGTCAACTCTGGCTCATTGACTACGAATACAGCGGCAACAACGACCCAACATTTGAACTTGGCAATACCTGTCAAGAAATGCAATTCTCTGATTCTCAAATCTCAGAAGTTTGCGCCGCGTATTTCGGCAAAGCGACTCCCGCCATGATCGCGCGCATGAAGTTGAATATGATCATGTCCGATGTGGGCTGGGGACTCTGGGCGGCGATCCAGGCGGATATCTCCACCATTGACTTCGACTTCTGGGGCTGGGCAATCGAACGCTGGGGCAGGGCGGAGGAAAAGATGGACTCGAGGAAGTTTGAGGGGTGGTTGGCTGATGTGGAAAAATGATTCGCGTCTTGGGGAGTCTAATCCCGAAGGGATGGTAGGATTATAGAATCGTCGAAGTTTTGTCCAATCCCGAAGGGATGACATAATGCCACCCCTTCGGGGTTTGAATTCGATCATGCGTGATCTAGAATCATTTGACCCCCTCGGGGTCGTTTCAACAAAAAGGTGAAAATGAAAACCCAAGCAGAAATCGTCGTTATCGGCGGCGGAATTTACGGAACGAGCGTTGCATACCATTTACATAAACTCGGCAAGCGCGACATTGTCTTGCTGGAGAAAGGCGATATCGCCAGCGGAGAATCGTCTCACGCGGCGGGAGTGGTGACGCAGTTCGCCACGTCGAAGACGATGATGTCGTTCCGCAAATATTCCATCGAATTGTGGAGCGAGCTCGGGTTCTTTCACCACGTCGGGAGTTTGAGGGTGGCGTCCAGCGCGAACCAGCTCAAAGAGTTGGAAAGAAGCGTGAGTCGGGCGAAGGCGATCGGCATGGAGGTGGAGATCATCTCCCCAGCCGAAGCGGTCCGAATCATGCCGCAGATCACCGACAAGAATCTCTACGGCGCGATCTATCTTCCGCGCGATGGGCATCTTTCCCCATACGACACGACGACGGGGCTGGCGCGCATCATCAAAGAGATGGGCGTGGACGTTAACACGAACACGCGCGTCACAGGACTCGAACTTTCGCCGCGCGGAGAAATTCAATCGGTGATCACCGATAAGGGCGCGATCAAAACGAATCTTGTGATCAACGCGGCGGGCATGTGGGCGCCGCGACTCGCCGCGATGGTGGGCGTGCCGTTGCCGACCACACCCGTTGACCATCAGCACATCACGCTCAAAGCGGTGGCGGGACATGAGTTCCCGAAGAACACGCCGTGTCTGCGCGACCCCGATAATTTGGTGTACATGCGCGAAGAGCAGGGCGGACTCGTGATCGGCGGCTACGAACCGAACCCGCCCGCGCGTTGGATTGACGGCACGCCGTGGGAACATGGCAACGCGACTCTGCCGCATTCGTATCAACGATTTGAGATGTTGCTTGAAGGCGCGATTCGGCGCATCCCATTTTTGAAAGACGCGGGCATCATAGACATCACGTGTCACCCTGGCGCGTACACGCCCGATTGCCAACCGATGCTCGGACCCGTCGCTGGCGCGCGCGGATTGTGGATGTTGGCGGGCATGTCGCTCAACGGTTATGGCGGCGCGGGCGGCATGGGCAAACTGCTCGCCGAATGGATCGTCGAAGGTGAAGCGCCGATGGACGTCAACGTGTATCGCGCCACGCGCTTCGGAAATTATTTTACCGATCCGCAATATGCCGCGGAGCGCACGGTCGAGAGCGTGAAATATTATTATGCGATTCGTTTCCCCAACGATGAAAATGAAGCGGCGCGTCCGCATCGCATGAGTCCCGTTTATCATCGCACGCAAGAACTCGGCGCGGTCTTCGGCGAAAAATTTGGATGGGAGCGCGTGTTGTATTATTCGCCCGATAAAAAATGGCGGCGCGCGGGCGCGGATCAAAAAACGTGGGGCTGGAACAAGCCTCCGTATTTCGAGCGCGTCGGCGAAGAACATAAAGCCACACGCGAACGCGCCACGTTGTTCGATCTCACGTCGTTCGGCAAGATCGAAGTCACGGGTCGCGATACGTTGAAACTTTTGCAACGCGTTACCGACTCGAATGTTGATAAACCCGTCGGCAGTACCACCTACACTCAATTTCTCAACACGCGCGGCGGCGTCGAAGCCGATGTCACTGTGGCGCGCATCGAGCAAAATAAATTTTGGGTTGTTACGGGTTCGGGATTCATCGCCAACGATCTGGCGTGGCTTCAAATGCACACGCAAGATGATGACGACGTGACTCTACGCGACATCACAACGGATTGGGCGACTCTCGCCATCATGGGACCAAAGTCCCGCTCGATTCTTTCCAAGGTGACGCCTGATTCAGTTACGAATGAAGCGTTCCCATATCTGACAGCGCGCTTCATCGCCATCAACGGAGTCAAAGTCTGGGCGCAGAGAGTCAGTTATGTTGGCGAACTCGGCTGGGAGTTATACATCCCCAACAACCGCGCCTCGATGGTCTGGGACTTGTTGATGCACGCGGGCAAAGGCTTCGGCATGGAAGTCGGCGGCTACAAAGCGATGGATTCCCTCCGCCTCGAAAAAGCCTATCGCTACTACACCACCGACGTGACCCAACTCGAAACCCCGTTCGAAGCAGGCTTGGGATTCTGCGTCAACTTTGACAAAGGCGAATTCATCGGCAAGTCTGCATTGCTCGAGAAGAAACAAAAAGGCTTCGCCACAAAATTGTGCACGCTGATTTTAGATGGCGAAGACTTCACCCAAATCTACGGCGGCGAAGCGATCTACCACGAAGGCAAAGTCCTCACCCGCGTGAGAAGCGGCGGATACGGCTACACCGTGAAGAAAAATATCCTGCTCGCCTATCTGCCGCTTGAGCTGGCAAAAGCAGGCACTCGCGTGGATGTCGAGTTGATCGAAGGTATGCGCGTCGCGGAGGTGTCCGCGCCTGTGTTGTATGACCAGAAAGGGGAGAAGTTGAAGGCTTAAATTCTCAGCTGCTGATTTTGCGGACTTTTGAGTGTTTCTTTGAAAATTTCATGGGACATGCAATGTGGATAACACCATTTCTCCCAAGGTTTTACACTCGTCCCATTCGGATGGTTTGGCTTGAAGCATCACAACTGCCACTCCTAAGCTGTAATCGTAGCCATTTAGTGATTGATCTTCGATATAAAGGGCTGTAATCAGTCCAGGTGGGGTTTTGTCAGAAACTGTAACTTGATATCTGATGTCGCCTAGTTGAAGGATTTCATCGGGAATCGGGAAGTTGCCTGAAGGCCCAACTTCTTCTAATTGACACTTTTCAAGAACCAAAGATTGAAGGAAACCTACATCTACCCTTTTCCATTTAGAAGTATCGTAATTCATGATAAGAGGGGGATAAAACAAGAATGCAAATACACCCGGTGGAACTGGAGTCGGGGTATTTGTGACAATTGGAGTAGGGGGGGGCATAATGTCTTTCAGGCTCTCTGTTTCCATGGAAGCCGCAGTTAGACCAAATTCGGTTTGTAGCGTCTTCGTCGCCGCGGGCGATGTTGGCAATTGAGTAGGCGAAGTAATAATTGCACAACTCGGGCTAATGAAAAACACAAGCAAAGAAACCGATAGAATCCTAGTCTGATTTTTCAAGAACATAATTAATCACTCACTAACCATTTCTAATCGGCAGACTACCTCTCTTTATTTGAAGTGGAGAGATATGTGCCAAGAGAATCGATCTTTTTGTGCAATGCCTCAATCTCGCGTGCTAATGCAATAATCGTCAAGCCACTTACAATCATGATTAGCCACAATACGATATAACTTACGAGCCAAAATCCAGTCATCATTCCTCCAAAGTCATTCGCTGTAACATCCGATACAACTGCCGTACAAGCACGGCAAAAATCGACGCGCCTGCACAAATAAGCACAAACGGTAGAAGTATCTCCGTCATCAATGATCTTTCCCAAACGAGTGGATGGTTGTCCAATGACATTAAGCCGCCACCCCAGATCGCTATACAGAAAGCGACTATCAACAGAGCAACGTTACGACCAACAAGTTGATAGTTGACTTTTTGAGTATGTTTCGCCCCAAAACAGCCACATTCTAAATTTGTATATCCACGCATTAAACTTAATGCAATAACGGCAGTAAAAAGTATAAGCATAATCCCGCTGAAAACTGCAATCGCTCGAGTCTGCCACCCCACTAATAACAAACTACCAATAACTGCCTCTGTGCCAATTAGGATAAAAGCAATCGGTTGTACTGATGCGCTAGGGATGAGATTGAAGGCGGCTAATGTGGTTGCGAAGCGACGTGGCTGACCAGCCTTTCCGATAAATGAGGACAGAAAGATTACTCCGAGAAGTAGACGAAAAAACGTTAGTGTCAGAGGCTGAATATCCATGAGACTCATGACTATGGAGTGTTACAATACCGACCGATAGTGTTCAGGAAGTTTATGGGTAGTTTTGATAAAGCACAAACGCGACAGAAAAAATGCTTCAATCACAAACTTGAGCATTATCCCATGTAAATTTGTAGATATTTGTGGAAGTAGTTACGGTTGCACCACAACAAGGTGCAACCACTGACCCGCCTAATCTTTCCATATGGGAATGGGCTCCAGTGGAACAACCGGTACATGATCCTGTCGTGGCAGTTCCAAGCAATAAGATGCTACTAGTTAGGTTATATATCCCGCCATTTGTAACTGCAGGATTTGAGACATGCCCATACATAACAGTTCCAATATAGCAGTAACCTGTGTTGTTTAACCCGTATAATTCCACACTTATCGTGCGTTTAAAATTGTCACCACAACTAGCACTGCCACAGCAATGAAGTCCTATATAAGTAATAGCTCTACGCACATTCGGGTAATTAACTCGGAGATACACATTACCACTCCCTCCTATGTCAACGGGATTAGACCAACCCCGACATGTGCCATGTTGGTTACCAGATCCATTACAATTACCATCTGGATTTGAACAATTGCCATTGCAGTAGTTATTCCGACCAGTAATACATCCCGAGAATGGGCTTCTAACATAAACTGTTACAATAGCCATTTTATCCTCCGTAGCATTAAGAATATGCCCAAACTATATCAGTTTTCAACAAGGGACCCTCCAACTTTTTCGGGGTTGTCATGCCATCCATCGTACTCCATAAACATAGTGTAGAGTATATTTTTCTTTATCCATTGCAATGTATAGCCTTGTTCAGTAGGTATCATAATACCTCGTTTAGGGGTATAAACTACTTTCTCGGGCTTTTTGACAACATATTCATCATCGAGGATAAAGTCGCCTGCATCTTTTTTAGGGTAAGCAAGCACGGGCCATACTGGATATGGTTGGGCAAATATTGGGCGAGCCGAAAGGCTAATCAATGATTCCTGATTATCTTCAAAACCAAAGTCGAGTCTTGCTTCCCATACCTCTCCCGAACCAGCGAATCTAACGACATATCCTTGTAAGAATGTCATTTTATGAGGCAATGAACCAGGAACAAATAGGCGGAAGTCAATACTGGTTTTTAATTTTTCGATATTATCGAATACCAAAACTTCTCCTCTGTATGCAACCACGTCAGGATCAAATTCATCACCTTCATCTACCTGGCAAAGAATGGGGCTAGGTGCACACCCAACGAAAAATGGAATCGGAGCATCTAGATCAAGGAGCACAAAGCCCTCATACAATTCTCCTTCCGGCGAACCCTCGCCATATGACCCGAGAGAAGATACTCTTAGCAGTTTGTTCAACGGTGTTAATACGAAACCAAATGCCCCGATCATTTTGATGAAGTCGCGTCGGCTCAGCATGGGTGTTTACTCCCTTCTTGTAAACATATAGAATCATAGTACAACTAATCCGCCTTAACTTCAACTTGCGGATTCCCGAGGGTTGTTACTTTTCGTACAAGCGAATCAATTTCGCAACCGCCTCGGCTCGGCAACAAACATTCAATTTTGCATAGATATAGGTCAGGTGAACTTCAACTGAGCGCGTGACCATCCCAAGTTGTAAGGCAATTTGCTTTGTACTTTTCCCATTTTTCAACAATTGTATTACCTGTGCTTCTCTCTTGGTGAATACTATTGCTTCAGCAATTACTGATATATTTTCATCCATCATCGCGACCTCCTCTTCCTACGATGAATTTGCCCAAAAAGAAAACGATTATCAACTCATTGGCCGAATTGATTAGACAAGTCTATCATAGTGATATGGCTTTACCAAAGTAGAGAAAAAGGTGTGGTGAGTAGGGCAAAGGCTTGTGAGATGTGCGCGGCAAACCAGCGACGGGCGTGAGCGGCATTATGAAATTTAGCCTGTCGAATGAGAGCCAAAAC